>JASLDQ010000071.1 GCA_030151505.1 Chromobacteriaceae bacterium | reverse complement strand
ATTTATGCATGTATGCAGCCGGTTTTTTCCTGCTATTTCAAGCTTTTTTTATCTTTTGCGAATGCTATGTTGATCTGAAATACCCATGTCAAATATTAGGGTCGAGGTCGGTATGGCTAACAGTTTTTCGTCGTGGCTGGGTTCCCGGTCTTGGGGGCACCCGGGGGCGCTGGTCGGCATCGATATCGGTACTACATCGATCAAGTTCGTCGAATTGAGCGCGTCTGGCCGGACGCCGATGCTCGATCGCTACCAGATCGAGTCCCTGCCGCGCGAGGCCGTCACCGATGCGGGCATTGCCAATCCGGACGTGGTCGTCGAAGCCCTGCAGCGGGGCATGGCGGCTCTCGGTACCAAGACCCGGCAGGTCGCGCTGGCGCTGCCTGCCTCGATGACGATCACGCGCAAGCTGTTCCTGCCCAGCCATGGTCAGGAAGAGGAGTTGGAGCTGGCGATCGAGGCCGAAGCGAGCCACGTGGTGCCTTTTGCACTGGACGAGGTCAATCTGGATTTTCAGGTGTTGGGCGTCTCGCCGGCCAATCCCGACGACATCGAAGTGCTGCTGGCCGCGTCGCGCAAGGACAAGGTCGACGAGCGCGTGCAGGTCGCGCGGGCCGCCGGGCTGGAAGTGGGCGTGATGGATGTCGAGTCGTTCGCACTGATTGCCGCGGCCGAGCTGGCGCAGCGGCAGTTGCCCAATCCGGGCCATGCCCAGACCTGCGCGATCATCGACATCGGTGGGCCGCGTTTCAAGATGTCGGTCATGCGCGGCGAGTTGCCGATCTATTACCGCGAACAGGCCTTCGGCGGAGACAAGCTCACCCGCGAAGTGCAGCGCCGCTACGGCTTGTCGTTCGACGAGTCGGAAACGGCCAAGCGGCAGAACGGCCTGCCGGAAAGTTACCCCTTCGAGGTCTTGCAACCCTTTGTCGATGCACTGGCCCTCGAAATTGCCCGGACCGTGCAGTTTTTCGGCACGTCGGCGGGGGTAGGGCAGGCTGGCAAGATCGACTACATCCTGCTGGCGGGCGGCGGTGCGGCCCTGCCGGGACTGGACGAGGCGGTCAGTAACCGCACCGGCAGCACGGCGCTGCTCGCCAATCCCTTCCTGACAATGGCGCCCAACCCGCGCGTCGATGCCCGCCGTCTGGCCGCCGACGCATCGGCGCTGATGGTGGCGACCGGGCTGGCTCTGAGGAGGTTCGACGCATGATACGGATCAATCTGTTGCCGCACCGCGAGGAAAAAAAGCGGCAGCGGCGCAAGAGCTTCTACGCAACCTTGGCCGTCAGCGGTCTGGGCGGGGTGCTGGTGGTGGTGCTGGGGTCTGGCCTGCTGTCCAGCCGCATTGACGGGCAGGAGGCGCGCAACGGTTTTTACCGCAGCGAAATCGCCAAGCTCGATCAGCAGATCCAGGATATCCAGAAGCTCAGGGAAGAGCGCTCCGCATTGCTGGCGCGCAAGGATCTGGTGGAGAAGCTGGAGGTCAACCGCTCCGAAGCCGTCCGGATGTTCGATCAACTGGTGCAGGCGGTGCCGGATGGCATCTACCTGCGCGAGTTCAAGCAGACCGATGCTTCGCTGATGCTGTCCGGTTATGCCCAGTCGGGCGCGCGGGTTTCGACCCTGATGCGCAATCTGAGCGGTCTACCGATGTTTGCCGACCCGCGGCTGCTTGAGGTCAAGGCCGTCAGCGTGGGGTCGCAGCGGCTGGACGAGTTCAGTCTGACCGTGCACATCAACCGCACGCTGAGCGACCCGGCCGCGAAACCGGTGGAATCGTCGGCGGGTGCCGTAATGCCTTTGCCCGGCCGCTCCGCCCCTGCTGCGGCTGCGTCGGCCGCTCAACCGGATTCGCTGAAAGACCGCGTCGAGGCTCCGCTGAAGGCTGCTGCGGCGGTGGCCGTCATGCCCCAACCATCCGCATCCGCCGTCCCGCCTGCCGGAGTGAAGCCATGATCTCCCTCGACACCCTGCGAACTCTGGATATCAAGGACGCCCACAACTGGCCGCGTCAGGCGCAACTGGGCCTGTTCGGCCTCGTGTTCCTGATTCTAATCATAGCCGGTTACTTCCTGCTGTGGAGCGACCAGCTCGACTCTTTGCGCGCCAGCCGGGCGCAGGAGGAGCAATACAAGGTGACTTACGTCGAGAAGAAACGGCAGGCGATCAATCTGGAGGTGTATCAGGCGCAGATGCAGGTCATCCAGAAGTCGTTTGGCGCGTTGCTCAAACAGCTTCCGGCCAAGTCCGAAATGGAGGCGCTGCTGACCGAGGTCAACCAGGCCGGTACCGGGCGAGGGCTGGAGTTCCAGTTGTTCAAGCCGGCCAGTCAGGAAATCAAGGATGCCGAGCTGGCCGAGTTGCCCATCTCGATCAAGGTTGCCGGCGGTTATCACGACCTGGCTGCGTTCGCCAACGATGTCGCCAAGCTGTCGCGGATCGTCACGCTGGGGAATGTGCAAGTCGTGACCAATCCGCCCAAGAGTTCCTTTCCGCTGACGATGGAGGCGACTGCCCATGCCTACCGGGTGCTGGAGCCGGAAGAACGTGCCGCCATGCAAAAGCAGCTGGCGCAGGAAAAGCAGAAGAAATGACCGGGAGCCATGCCATGCGCCGCGCTATCTTGCTCGTTCTCGTCCCCGTGTTGCTCGCCGGCTGCGGCGGCGGCCAGTTCGACGACATCCGGGAATGGATGAAGGCCGCCACCAAGGATCTGAAGGGGCGGGTCGATCCCCTTCCGCCCATGGCCGCTTCAGTGCCATTCGATTACGCCCAGTTCAACCAGATTGCCCCCTTCGACGTCGCCAAGCTGACGCACGGCCGCAAGAGCCTCAATTCGCCCGACCTCAACCGCCCGCGCGAAGCACTGGAGGCGTATGACCTCGACAAGCTGAAGATGGTCGGCACGCTCAAGCGCAACAGCCAGCTGTACGGCCTGATCCGGACGCCGGAAGGCAATCTGTACCGGGTCGCCCCCGGCAATTTCGTCGGCCTGAACTATGGCCGGGTGTTGCGGATATCGGAAACCGAAGTGGAACTGAAGGAGTCGGTCCAGGACATCGCCGGTGACTGGAACGACCGCAAAAACAGCTTGTACCTTGACGAACAGGGGCAAAAATCATGATCAGAAAGACCCTTCCGCTTCGCGGTGCCACCTTGGCGCTGGCTCTGGGTACCGTGTTTGGCAGCGCCCAGGCTGCACCGGCCCTGACGGCGATCGATGTCGCCCGCGAGTCCGACGCTCGCCAGACCGTGCGGCTGACCTTTGACGGTCCGGCGGAAACGCCGTCCGGATTCATCGTGGGCGATCCGCCGCGCATCGCGCTGGATTTTCCGGAAACACCGGTCCGGCTGGCTGCGCCGCGCAAGACCTTCGAAGGGCAGAATCTGCGCGGCATCAGCGCGGTCGAAGCCGACGGTCGCGCCCGCGTGGTGCTGAACCTCGCCAAGTCTGCCCGCTATGAAACCCGGATCAGCGGCAACCAGTTGCTGGTGTCGCTCGACGCCGATTCGGCTGCGGGGGCCGCGCAGCCGGTGGCCTACACCCCCCCCGCTTCCGAGCCAGCGGGGGCCGGCAATACCGTGACCGCGCTGGACTTCCAGCGCGGCAAGACCGGCGAGGGGCGGGTGGTGCTGAACCTTTCCAGTGCGGACGTGCCGGTGACCGTGCGCAAGGATGGCCGCAAGGTGGTCATCGAAGCACGCGACACGCGGCTGGCGGCCGGGCTGGAGCGTAAGCTGGACGTCAACGACTTCGCCACGCCGGTGCGGACGGTGGAAACCACCCGTCGGGGCGGTGCCGTCCGGGTCGTGCTGGATACCAACGGCGCTTATGAGATGTCGTCGTATCAGACCGACCGGCGTTATGTGGTTGAGGTCCGTCCGCTGACCCAGACCGAGCAGGCCAGCAGGGCAGCCAATCGCACGCCGGTCTACAAGGGGCAGAAACTGTCGTTGAATTTCCAGAATGTCGAAGTCCGCACCGTCCTGCAGGTGCTGGCCGAGTTTACCGGCCTCAATATCGTGGCCAGCGACACGGTTACCGGCAACATCACGTTGCGACTGAAGGACGTACCATGGGACCAGGCGCTCGACATCATCCTGCAGGCCCGCGGGCTGGATCAGCGCCGCAGCGGCAATGTCATCCGTATCGCGCCGCGCGAGGAACTGGCCGCCAAGGAAAAGCTCGATCTCGAGTCCCGGCAGCAGATCAGCGAGCTGGAGCCTTTGCGTTCCGAGCCGATGCAACTGCGGTATGGCAAGGCGGAGGACTTCAAGAAGT
>JASLDQ010000062.1 GCA_030151505.1 Chromobacteriaceae bacterium | reverse complement strand
CCGCTGGACTTGCCGGCCACCGCGTCGAACAGTCGCATGCCGTTCTCCAGCGTCTCGCCGAAGCGGCGCTCTTCCGTGCGCAGCGCGTCTTCCACCAGCGCCTGCTTCTGCGCCAGCTCCGGATACGCCTCACCCATTTCTTCCACGAGCGGCTTGACCATCTTCCAGAAGAAATCGCCACGCACACCCAGCATCCATCCGTGGCGCAGCGCGCGACGGATGATGCGGCGAAGCACGTAACCTCGGCCTTCGTTGGACGGCATCACGCCGTCGACGATGAGGAACGAGCACGCGCGGATGTGATCGGCGATCACGCGCAGCGACTTGTTGGCCAGATCCTTCGTGCTGGTGAGTTCGGCCGCGACCTTGATCAGGTGCTGGAACAGGTCGATCTCGTAGTTGGAATGCACGTGCTGCAGCACGGCTGCGAGACGCTCCAGACCCATGCCCGTATCAACGCACGGCGCCGGCAGCGGCGACAGCGTGCCATCGGGCGCGCGGTCGAACTGCATGAACACCAGATTCCAGATTTCGATGTAGCGATCGCCGTCTTCATCGGGCGAGCCCGGAGGACCGCCGGCGATGTCTTCGCCGTGGTCGAAGAAGATTTCCGTGCACGGGCCGCACGGGCCGGTGTCGGCCATCTGCCAGAAATTGTCCGACGCGTACGGCGCACCCTTGTTGTCGCCGATGCGCACGATGCGCTCGGCCGGCACACCCACTTCCTTGTTCCACAGGTCGAAGGCTTCGTCGTCGGTGTGGTACACCGTGACCCACAGCTTGTCCTTCGGCAGCTTGAAGACGTCGGTCAAAAGCTCCCACGCGAACGTGATGGCGTCGCGCTTGAAGTAGTCGCCGAACGACCAGTTGCCCAGCATCTCGAAGAAGGTGTGGTGGCGCGCGGTGTAGCCGACCGAATCCAGGTCGTTGTGCTTGCCGCCGGCACGCAGGCAGCGCTGCACGTCGGCCGCGCGCACGTACGACAGCTTTTCGCTGCCGAGGAACACGTTCTTGAACTGCACCATGCCCGAGTTGGTGAACAGCAGCGTCGGGTCGCTGGACGGCACCAGCGAGCTGGACGGCACGATGGTGTGTCCCTTCGAGCGGAAATAGTCGAGGAAGGTCGAGCGGATGTCGGCGGTTTTCATGCGGCTGGGGAGGACCTGGCGGAAAGGGTCACGCCGGGGCGCTGCCTGAGCGACGACCATCCGCCCCACCAGCGGGGAGGTCAGGCGTCGTCGTCGGCTGCGTCGTCCACGTCGGCGTGGGTAACACTCCGTACTGTGGCGGCGGGAAAGCCCCGACGCAAGAGGAATTGCGCCCTGCGGGCCCTTTCGTCGCGATCCTGCGTCGATCCGCTGCCAAAACGCCGCCTCATTTGTGCGGCAGCGTTGGCGTTCCAGTCCACGTCGGCCTCGTCCAGCAACGCGCGGATGCCGGCGTCGGACAGGCCATGGGTCTTGAGTTCGGCGCGGATGCGCATGGGGCCGTAGCCCTGCGCCACACGGCTGCGGACGAGCGAGCCGGCGAAGCGTTCGTCGTCCTGGTAATGCTGGTCGCTCAGGCGGTCCAACGCCTGGCCGGTTTCCTCGCCCTCGTAGCCCTTCTGCCTGAGCTTGAGCTTGAGCTCGCGCCGGGAATGTTCACGGCGGGCAAGCAAACCCAAGGCCCGGTCGTAGGCCGAGGTCTTGGGTTTGTCGCGGGGTTCTCGTGGCATGAATGCGATGCCTTGCCTTCAGCAGGGCGACGTGTGCCGCCCTTCTTCCGATGGCGACTCGGCGCTTGCCGGTCCCGGCACGTACCGGGACCGGCAGGCGTCCGGTACCCGATCAGGCTTCCTCGGTTTCCACCGCCGGCAGCGGCGAGGTGCCGTTGGTGACCAGCAGACGCTTGCGCAGTTCGGCGTCCACTTCGTTGGCGATGGCCGGGTTGTCGCGCAGGAACTGGCGAACGTTTTCCTTGCCCTGGCCGATGCGGTCGCCCTTGTAGCTGTACCACGCGCCGGACTTGTCGATGAGGTTCTGCGCCACGCCCAGCTCGATGATCTCGCCTTCGCGCGACGAACCCTCGCCGTAGAGGATCTCGAACTCGGCCTGGCGGAACGGCGGGGCCACCTTGTTCTTGACCACCTTGACGCGGGTCTCCGAACCGATGACCTCTTCGCCCTTCTTCACCGCACCGATGCGACGGATGTCCAGGCGCACCGAGGCGTAGAACTTCAGCGCGTTGCCGCCGGTGGTGGTTTCCGGGCTGCCGAACATCACGCCGATCTTCATGCGGATCTGGTTGATGAAGATCACCAGCGTGTTGGTGCGCTTGATGTTGCCGGTCAGCTTGCGCAGCGCCTGGCTCATCAGGCGGGCCTGCAGGCCCACGTGGCTGTCGCCCATCTCGCCTTCGATTTCGGCCTTCGGCACCAGTGCAGCCACCGAGTCGACCACGATCACGTCGATGCCGCCCGAGCGCACCAGCATGTCGCAGATTTCCAGCGCCTGCTCGCCGGTGTCCGGCTGCGAGATCAACAGGTCGTCGACCTTGACGCCGAGCTTGCCGGCGTACTGCGGGTCGAGCGCGTTTTCCGCGTCGATGTAGGCGCAGGTGCCGCCGAGCTTCTGCGCTTCGGCCACCACCTGCAGGCACAGGGTGGTCTTGCCCGACGATTCCGGGCCGTAGATTTCCACCACGCGGCCGCGCGGCAGGCCGCCCACGCCCAGCGCCAGGTCCAGCCCCAGCGAGCCGGTGGAGATCACCTGCAGGTTGTCGTTCACCTGGGTTTCGTTCATTTTCATGATCGAACCCTTGCCGAACTGTTTTTCGATCTGTGCGAGCGCGGCGGCGAGGGCTTTGCTCTTGTCGTTGTCAGCCATAGTCTGGTGATCTCCGGGAAGTGGTTAGGTCGAATCAGCCGTCGATTATCGCACAAGGCGGGGCCGCCCACGACAGGAGAGGGACGGCCGCGGCGGCGTGAATGCCAGGATGCCGCGCGGACGAGACAAGGCCCGCGAGCGGAGGGTGAATCCGCCCGCGGGCCCGGGGCTCTGCGTCTTCCGTACCGGTCAAGCGAACCTGATGCTGGTGGCGCCGAGGTTCTGCACGCGCAGGGTGACGTGGTCGCCGGCGGCGACCGCCACCGCCTCGGTGATGCCGCCCGACAGGATCAGCGAACCGGCCGGCAGCTCCTCGCCGCGCCGGCCGAGGTGGTTGGCCAGCTCCGCCACCGCGGTGGCCGGATGGTTCAGCACCGCCGCACCGGCGCCAAGCGCCACCGGCTGGCCGTTCTTCTCCAGCACCACCCCGAGGGTGCGCAGGTCCAGCCCGGCCACCGGGGTCGGCTGGCCGCCGACCACGAAGCGGGTCGACGAGCAGTTGTCGGCGATCACGCTCTTGAGGTCGAACTTGAAGTCGCGGTAACGGCTGTCGATCACCTCGATCGCCGGCAGCACGAAATCGGTCGCCGCCAGCACCGCGCCGATATGGCAGCCCGGTCCCTTCAGCGCGTGCTTGAGCACGAAGGCGATCTCCGGCTCCACCTTCGGGTGGATCAGCTCGGCCATCCGCGCCTCGCCGCCGTCCGGCAGCGCGAAGTAGTCGGCCAGGAAGCCGAACACCGGGGTGTCGACCCCCATCTGCTTCATCTTGGCGTAGGACGTCAGGCCGGCCTTGAAGCCGACCACCCGCGCGCCGCGGGCGATCTTGCGCTGGCGGATCAGGTCCTGGATCGCGTAGGCGTCGTCCCAGCCCATGTCCGGATAGTCGTCGGTGATCTTGGTGATGTCGTGCACCTCCAGCTCGGCGTTCTCGACGTGCTCGGCCAGCTTGGCGATGGTGGCTTGATCCAGTTTCATGCGTGCAATCCCCTCTGTCTGGCCAAAGTCAGGGCCAGGTCCTCAATCATGTCTTCCTGCCCGCCCACGGTGCCGCGGCGGCCCAGCTCCACCAGAATCTCGCGCGCGGTGATGCCGTACTTGGCCTCGGCGCGCTTGGCGAACAGCAGGAAGGACGAATACACCCCGGCGTAGCCGAGCGTCAGCGCGTCGCGGTCGATGCGGATGATGTGGTCCATGATCGGCACCACCAGGTCCTCGGCCACGTCCTGGATCTTGAACACGTCCACCCCGGTCTCGATCCCCATCCGCGCGCACACCGCGACGAACACCTCCATCGGCGTGTTGCCGGCCCCGGCGCCCAGCCCGGCGGCGGCCGCGTCGATGCGGGTCGCGCCGGCCTCGACCGCGGCGACCGAGTTGGCCACCCCCATCGCCAGGTTGTGGTGGCCGTGGAAACCGATCTCGGTCTCCGGCTTCAGCTGCTCGCGCAGCAGGCCGATGCGGGCCTTCACGTCCTCCGGCAGCATGTAGCCGGCCGAATCGGTCGCGTACACGCAGTTGGCGCCGTAGGACTCCATCAGGCGGGCCTGCTCCAGCAGCTTCTCCGGGCTGGCCTTGTGCGCCATCATCAGGAAGCCGACCGTGTCCATCCCGAGCTGGCGCGCCATGCCGATATGCTGCTCGGACACGTCCGCCTCGGTGCAGTGGGTGGCGACCCGGATGGTGCTCACCCCCAGCCCGTGCGCCATCTTCAGGTGGTCGACCGTGCCGATGCCCGGCAGCAGCAGCGCCGAGATCTTGGCCTGCTTCATCAGCGGGATCACGGTCGACAGGTATTCCTCGTCGGTGTGGGCGGGAAAGCCGTAGTTGACCGAACTGCCGCCCAGGCCGTCGCCGTGGGTCACCTCGATCAGCGGCACGCCGGCGTCGTCCAGCCCGCAGGCGATCGACTTCATCTGCGCCAGCGACATCTGGTGGCGCTTGGGATGCATCCCGTCGCGCAGGGTCATGTCGTGGACGGTGATTTTCTGGCCTTGCAAATTCATGCTTGTTCTCCTCAAGCCGACAGGGTGAGACGGCCGGCGAGGATGTCCTCGGCGAACATCTCGGCGGTGCGGGCGGCGGCGGCGGTCATGATGTCCAGATTGCCGGCGTACTTGGGCAGGTAGTCGCCCAGCCCCTCCACCTCCAGGAACATCGACACGCGGTTGCCGTCGAAAACCGGGCCGTTGACCAGCTTGTAGCCCGGCACGTACTTCTGCACCTCGGCGATCATCTGCGCCACCGATTCGCGGATCGCGTCGCGGTCCGGCTCGGACTCGGTCAGGCAGTGCACCGTGTCGCGCATCATCAAGGGCGGCTCGGCCGGATTGATGATGATGATGGCCTTGCCCTGCCGGGCGCCGCCGACCTTCTCCACCGCGCCGGCGGTGGTGCGGGTGAACTCGTCGATGTTCTTGCGCGTACCGGGGCCGACCGAGCGGCTCGACACGGTGACGACAATCTCGCCGTAGGCCACCGGCTGCACCCGGCTGACCGCCGCCACCATCGGGATGGTGGCCTGGCCGCCGCAGGTGACCATGTTGACGTTCATCTCGCCGGAGCCGACGTGGTCCTTGAGGTTGACCGGCGGCACGCAGAAGGGGCCGATGGCGGCGGGGGTGAGGTCGATCATCAGCACGCCCAGCGCGTTGAGCTTGCGGCTGTTCTCGGCGTGGACGTAGGCGCTGGTGGCGTCGAAGGCGATCTGGACGCCGTCGGCCTTGACGTGCGGCAGCAGGCCGTCGACGCCGTCGGCGGTGGTCTTGAGGCCCAGCTCGCGGGCGCGCTTGAGGCCGTCCGAGTCGGGGTCGATGCCGACCATCCACACCGGCTCGAGCACCGGGCTGCGCTGCAGCTTCGCCAGCAGGTCGGTGCCGATGTTGCCCGGACCGATCAGCGCGCATTTGATTTTTTCGATCATGG
>JASLDQ010000380.1 GCA_030151505.1 Chromobacteriaceae bacterium | reverse complement strand
CGCAAATCCGACGCCGACTGGCAGGCCCTCCTCACGCCCGAGCAATACCTCGTCACCCGCCAGGCGGGGACCGAGCGGCCCTTCAGCGGCGAGCATTACTTCCATAACCGCAAGGGCGACTACCACTGTGTCTGTTGCGGTGCGTTGCTGTTCACCTCCGCCACCAAGTTCGATGCCGGCTGCGGCTGGCCGAGCTTCTGGGAGGAAGCCGTGCCCGGCAGCATCGTCCGCCGGCAAGACAACAGCCACGGCATGACCCGCATCGAAGTCCGCTGCGCCGATTGTGACGCCCACTTGGGCCATGTCTTTCCCGATGGCCCGCCGCCCAGCGGCGAACGCTACTGCATCAACTCGGTGGCCATGGCGTTCAGCCCGACCGAAACGTGATGTAGTTGTAGGGGTGCAAAGTTATTGAAAACTCTGAGCATGATTAATGACATGCACCCGACCGGGGCATCGCCGCCAGGCGGTGCCCTTCGCATTTCCGGTCCTTGCCAGCAGACCGCTCAAGAACGTGATCGATAGCTCAAGGGGATCGGCCCGCAAGCCCGGCCCCCCCGCGCTTGCGCTCTTCTCGCAACCTTGGCCTGCACGGCTCGGGCGGCAGGCCGCCATGCCACCGTCCCGAGACCGACCCGTCAGGCGCTCGGGCCTTCCGTTTTTGCCAGCGCATCGCGCACGCTGTCGGCAAAGGATGCCAGTGCCGGCGTCCAGGTTTCCGGTTCGGCGGCGGCAAAATAGGTATCCACGATGGCAACGGATTCCGGCAGTTCCAGGCTGTGGATATCGAAGCGGTGTCGTTGCGTGTCAACGGTGGATTTCGGCAGCACGGCGTAGCCCATGCCTGCCGCCACGCACCCAAGGATTGCATCCAGGCTGCCGAACTCGATGATGCGCGCGGCGGAAATCCCGCAAGAGGACAGCAGAAGCTCGATGCGCTGCCGATAGCTGCACCCTTGGCGGAAGGCGAGAAAAGTCGTGGAGAGGAGTTGTTCTGACGGCGGCATTTCTGCCAGCGGCTCGGACGCTACCAGCACCAGCTGCTCGGTAAAGGCTTTGAAGAGATGAAAGCGCCGGTGCTCCAGCTTCCCGGCGATGAACACGCAGTCGAACCCACCCTCGAGCAAACCCGCGCTCAGGTCCGCCGTGGGGCCCGTCGTCAGCTTGATTTCCACCTCAGGATGCCGGGCATGAAATGCCGCGAGTATCGGCGGAAGCCGAAGCGCCGTTGTCGTTTCCATCGCGCCGATCCGGAGCGTGCCGCCCGGCGAGCGGCGCCCCTTGAAAAGCGACAGCGCTTCATCGTGAGCCCGCAGGATTCTGTCGGCGTAGTCGCGCAGCGCGTGGCCTGCCGACGTGAGGCGGGTCCGCCCATTGCGGTCGACGAGTTGGGCGCCCAGTTCGGTCTCGAGCTTCTTGATGTGGGCCGTCACGTTCGACTGCACCGTATGAAGCCGTTCGGCCGCCGCAACAAAGCTGCCGGTTTCCGCCACGGTCAGAAAAATGCGAAGGGATTTGAATTGCATGGGTCCTGCCGGCTGTTGCCGCCGAGTATCACGTAAAGAGATACCCAGTATCACCATGAATCGTTGGCAAAGCTAGTTGCGCCCTGTGTATTCTCCAGTCGGGCTTGCAGGACGCCCAGGCCGTTCGCCAGGTGCCATGCCGAGCGGCCATCAGGATCGCCCGGCATGGCAGGCCATTGGTCTGCGTTTTACCGCACGGGAGTGGATCCTCGCCCCGAAGCACCGGACAGGAAACCTGCGGGCCGGCATGGGCCGGCTGGTCATGGCAGCAACCGGTGGGACCAGGCGGCGGAATCACCGATACAAGTCGCCAGCGCCCCTTGCAGACCGCTCGATTGCCCGCCCGCCGGAGACCCGGCAAGGAAGGGATGTCCTGTTTCAGCCGAGCATCCGGACAGCGCCCCCGGCTCGGCACACCGCTTGAAGACACCAAGGAGATCCGGACATGTTTTTGAAATGGCGAGAATTCCCGGCCATCCTGACCGGCGTGATGGCAACCCTGGCCGGGGTGGGGCTGGCCCGTTTTGCCTACACGCCGCTGTTGCCGGCGATCATCCAGCACGAATGGTTTACCAGCTCGCAGGCAGTTTATCTGGGGGCGGCCAACCTGCTTGGCTACCTGCTGGGCGCCTTGTCCGCCCACCGGCTTTCCGAGCGCTTCAGCCCGCGTGGCGTCATCGCCGTCTCGTTTGCGGGCATCGCCCTCAGCTTTATCCTGTGCGCGGCTCCCCATGGACTGGCCTGGTTCTTCCTCTGGCGTCTGGTCTCAGGGGTGGCCGGCGCGACACTGATGGTCGTCGGTCCTTCTCTCGCCTTGTCGGCCACGCCGACAGAGCGCAAAAAGAGCGTCGGCGCGCTGGTCTTCACCGGCATCGGTCTCGGTGCGCTACTGTCCGCCACCGCCGTCCCCTTTCTGCTCGAGCACGGCCTGGGTACGACATGGCAGGTGCTCGGGGGCATAGCCCTGGTGGCCGGACTGGTATGCGACCGCAGCCTCGCCCGCCTTCCCGCGTCCCCCCCCAGCGCTACCATTCCCGGCTCCGCCACGACTGAAGCCGCAGGCGCGAGCACGGTGGTGCTATTGGTGGTCGCCGCCTATGCGCTGGATGCGGCCGGCTTCATTCCCCATACGGTGTTCTGGGTGGATTACCTGGCCCGGGAAGCATCGTTGGGCGCCCAGGCCGCTTCCTTGCAGTGGGCACTTTTCGGCGTCGGAGCCATTCTGGGCCCCCTGGCCGCCAGTGCGCTGGTCAGCCGGACCGGCTGGCATGTCGGCCTGTCCGTCGGGTTTCTGGCCAAAGCCTCGGCCATCGCAATCCCTTTGCTCTCGGTTTCGCT
>JASLDQ010000357.1 GCA_030151505.1 Chromobacteriaceae bacterium | reverse complement strand
GGGCGCGGCGTCTTGCGGTCGGTGCCGTCGCGGAAGATATGGGTGAAGCCGGCCGCGTACAGGCTAGACTCGACCCCGCCTTCGCGCGATAGCGCGTGGCCGACCAAGAGCAAGGTGGTCAGTAGCCAGTCCTTCTGCTTGACCTCGGACATCAGCTTGGCGAGCGTGCTGCGGTGGATGGACTGGTCGGGCCAGCTGGCGCGGCGCACCAGCGCTACCGGGGTGTCGGCCGGGTAGTGCAGCAAGAGATCGGCGAGGGTCTGCTTCAGGCGTTGCCCGGACAGGAAGATGCACATGGTCGCCTGGTGCTCGGCGAAGCGCGCGATCGATTCCAGCTCCGGCACCGCCGAGGCGCGGCCGGACACGCGGGTCAGGATGATCGACTGCGACACGGCGGGGCGGGTCAGCTCGCTGCCCAGCGCGGCGGCGGCGGCGGTGAACGACGAGACACCGGGGACGATCTCGTACTCGATGCCTAGCGCTTCCAGCCGGCGCATCTGCTCGGCAGTGGCGCCGTAGATGGCCGGGTCGCCGGAGTGCAGCCGCACTACGTCCTTGTCCTCGGCCTGGGCGCGGCGGTACAGCGCCTCCTGCTCGTCGAGCGACAGTTCGGCGGTGTCGAAGATTTCGGCGTCGGCGCGGCAGTGCTGCAGCATCTCGGCCGGCACCAGCGAGCCGGCGTACAGCACCATGGGCACCGTGCCCAGCAGGCGGCTGCCGCGCAGCGTGATCAGGTCGGCGGCACCGGGGCCGGCGCCGATGAAATAGACTTTCATGGGTGGCGTTTCTCGCGGGCGTTTTTGCGGATCAGCATGGTGGCGAGGTAGCCACTGGCATCTGCCGTCAGGGTGGAGACGTCGTCGCACAGCACTTCGCCGGGCAGGCCGATGCGGCGCGCAAAGGCGCAGTGGCGGGCGATGTCCATGTCGGCGAGCAGGCCGAGCACGTCCGGCAGGCGCGCGCCGATCTTCATCAGCACCACGATGTCGTGGCTGTCGATGTCGGCGCGCAGTTCGGCCATGTCGTCCGGGCAGGGCAGGATCAGAATCCGCTCCTTGCCTTCACCGAGCGGCCAGGACAGCGCCGAGGCGGTGGCGGCGAAGCTGGTGACGCCGGGGAAGGTGGTGTGTTCCAGCGTGGGCAGCTTGTCACGCAACGCGGCGAGCAGATAGCCGTAGGTCGAGTAGGTCATCGAGTCGCCGATGGTCAGGTAGGCGACGTTGCGCCCCGCCGATAGCTCGGCGGCGACCGTTTCGGCCAACTCGCCGTAGTGGCTCGACAGCACGCTGCGGTCCGGGTCCATCTGGAATTCGATTTCGCGGAATTTTTCGTCCGGAATCGCCAGGCCGGCCAGGCACTGGCGCGCGACGGAGACCTCGCTGCCACGGGCGCGCGGCAGGTAGATCAGGTCGGCCTGCTGCAAGGCTTTCAGCGCCGCGACCGGGATCAGCCCGGCCGGTCCCGGCCCGACGCCGACGCCGGTGAAATGCCCGAGCGCGCTCATGCGGCCTCTCCCAGTGGAGTGCCGTCCATGCTGAACAGGCGTACCGCGACGCGGTCGACGCTCGGCACCTTGGGCGCCATCAGCGCGGCGACGCGGCGCTCGATTTCCATCCAGTAGCCGCGCGCATCGGCCTCGTCTTTCATGATTTGCACTACGTTTTCCACGGTATTGGCTTTCTCTATCTGTTCCACGAGGTCGGCGGCGAAGCCCATCTCGGCGGCGACGGCGGCGACGGAGCCCATCGCCATGCCGCTCTTGCTGGAGTGGGTGTCCCACACGCCGTCGAGCAGCTTGGCGATCTTGCCGGGGTGGCCCAGCACCCACAGCGTGTTAAGCCGCGCCTGTTGTTCTTCCAGCGTCTGCTGGGTGTAGTCGAGCGAGACGCCGACGAAGTTGGCGATCTGCACGACTTCCTTCTTTTCCAGATGCAGCGTGTTGGCGGCGTAGCCGCGGCCGATCTTGCCCGGCGTGAAGGCGATGGCCTCGGGCCTGTGGCCCAGCGCCACGCGGATATACACCTCGATCGACGCCATCCATGCCGCCAGCGACATCGGCTCGACGATGCCGCTGGTGCCGAGTATCGAGATGCCGCCGAGGATGCCGAGCATTGGGTTGAAGGTGCGCTTGGCTATCTTCTCGCCGTTGACGCAGCCGATGGCGAGGTCGAAGCCGGGGTTGGGCTCGCCCGCCAGCACCTCGTCCACCGCCCACTGCATCATCTGGCGCGGCACTGGGTTGATCGCCGGCTCGCCGGGCGGGATGCGCAGCCCCGGCTGGGTGACCATGCCGACGCCGGCGGCGGCGAGAAAGCGCGCCGCGCCGGTGTCGTTCACCGACACCTCGGCGAAGATGGTCGCGCCGTCGGTGTTGTCCGGGTCGTCACCGCCGTACTTCAGCACCTCGGCGCGCACCGCGCCGCTCGCCAGTCGCTCGACCTTTTGCACCGGCACTACTAGGTAGTAGTCCGGGTCCGGCAGGCTGACCTCGACCTCGGCGACCGCTTCGCCCGTCACCAGTAGTGTCAGCGCCGCCTTGACCGCGGCGGTGGCGCAGCTGCCGGTGGTGCGGCCGCGGCGCAGGCCGTTCGGGGCCGGCGTGGCGAGGTCGTAGGGGCGGCGGACTGACTTGTTCATCGCGCCGCTTGCTGTTCCTGATAAACGCGGTCGATCGCGGCGATCATCATCGCGTTGACCGCCGACGCCGCCCACGGCGAGCCGCCGCGCGTGCCGCGGTTGGTGATGCGCGGCACCTGCATTAGCCGTGCCAGCTCTTCCTTGCATTCGCGCGTGCCAACGAAACCGACCGGCAGGCCGACCACCAGCTGCGGGCGCCAGCCGTGCTCGCGCACCAGCCGCACCACCTCCATGATCGCGGTCGGCGCATCGCCGATCGCCACCACCACGTCGTTGCCGAACTTCTGCCAGGCGCGGCGGATGCCGGCGGCCGAGCGGGTGATGCCCTGGGCCTTGGCGAGCAGGTGGGTTTCCTTGTCGTGCACGCCGCACCAGGTCTCCACCCCCAGCTGATCGAGCACGGCGCGCTTCAGGCCAGTCTGCACCATCGTC
>JASLDQ010000332.1 GCA_030151505.1 Chromobacteriaceae bacterium | reverse complement strand
CCAGCCCGATGCTGACGCTGACGTTGAACGGCCGCCCTTCCCAGACGAAGTGCAGGTCCTGCACCGTCTGGCGCAGGGCTTCGGCGATGCGCTCGGCCGAATCGGCCGGGCAGCGCTCCAGCAGGATGCCGAATTCGTCCCCGCCCAGCCGGGCCAGCGTGTCGCCTTCGCGCAGGCGCTGCAGCAGCAGGGTGCAGATCTGGCGCAGCAGCTCGTCCCCCGCCGCGTGGCCGCAGGTGTCGTTGACGACCTTGAACTGGTCGAGGTCGAGGAACATCAGCGCGTGCTGGCTGTGCGGTCCCGGCGCCTGCGCCAGCGTGTCCAGCGCCACCGTCAGCCGGCTTTCGAATTCGCGCCGGTTGACCAGCCCGGTCAGCGCGTCGTGCGAGGCCTGCCAGGACAGATTGGAGATGTGCTGCAGCTCCCGGGTCATGTCGTGCAGCACCAGCACGATCCCGCCGGTGTGCAGCGGCGTGCCGACCAGCGCGACGGCCACCGCGCTGCCGTCCTGGCGCACGATCAGGCGGGGGCGCGAGATGCCGTCGCCGACGAGGTGGTGTTCGAGCAGCTGCGCGTCTTCCTGATGCGTGGATTCGTCGACGAGCCGGAACAGGGAGGCCAGCGGCTGGCCGTTGGCCTGCGCGGCGGTGAGGGTGGTCAGCCGCTCTGCCGCCGGGTTCATGTAGGTGATCAGGCCGGCCGCGTCGGTGGTGACCACGGCGTCGCCGATGGCGGCCAGCGTGATCTGGGCGCGTTCCTTTTCGGTCTGCAGCGCGTTTTCGAAGGTCTGGCGCTGGTTCAGCAGCTTGCCCGTGCGCCGGGCGGCCAGCAGGATCAGCAGGGCGGCCGCGCCGATATTGGCGATCAGCAGCAGCTGCTGGATGAGGCGCGCCCCTTCGCCCAGCGTTTCGGAAAACGCCTTGGCGGCGGGGGTGAGCCGGACGTTGATGGCATGAATCTGCGCCGTCCACCGGGCCATGTCCTGAGCCGAGGTCTGCCCGCTGGCGATTTCCGCGTGCAGCTTGTCGGCCAGCCGGACCAGTTCCTGAAGGTTGCGGTCGCCGAAGACCCAGTGGCCGATGGCCTGTTCCAGATGGCTGAAATGGCGGAAATAGCGGTAGAGCCAGATCAGGCGGTCGATGTCTTGCGGGTGGTTGCCTCCCTGCAGAAAACCGGCACGGGCGGCGGCGAGGTCCGGTTCCGGCCGCTCCAGCGCCAGCCGCGCCGCGTGGTCGCCCAGCGGGATGGCGATGGAGGCCTGGTAGCGGGCGAAGTACTCGGGGTCGCGGGTGTCGGTGTACAGGTCGAGATAGTAGACGGCGTCCCGCTGTCCCTTGGACCACAGGCTCTCGCCGGTGACGTAGGCGCGCACGGCCGACAGGACGTTGAGGCTGAGGCCGCTCAGCAGGGCCTGCAGCAGGGCCACGATGATGAATGGCAGGACAATGCTCAACAGGCGCAGGGATTTGCGTGTTCGACCGCTTGGGGTGGGGCTGACCGCGTCGTCATCCATACCAGGTTCCGTTTCCTTGGCTGTACTGGCGACCGCCGAGGGGAGGGGCGGTCCGGGTGGCGTTGCGCCAGCTGCATCGGTTGCAGGCACGATGAGCTGGCGCGCTGAATGTTCGTGACTATGTCATTCAAATATATAGCCCCCGGTTTGCGGAATCTGTAGCGGTTTTTAGTTCCGGTGTAGCGGCACCTACTTCAAAAGAATAAGTATTAATACCTATTAATATGTTTGTCATGCACGTTAGAATGAAAGATTGCACCGAATGAGTGCGGCCTCTGCGCGTGGAGGGACCGGACGCCATTGAATGATCCCGCTCTGGCCCGCGTGTGCCCGGTTCGGGCCGGAAAGCCGACCGGTTTCCTACCCGGAAAAACCGGCCGCGCGAGCCCCCGGCATCCGGAGCAAGCCGTTTAAGCCGGAAGCATCTGCTTTGCAACAGTGCATCCGTTTGCACTGAATGAGTGCGGTTTTGCGACCGTATCGCTCTGTCCATACCACCTACACAGCAGTCCACCAGCATGAAAAACCTGTCGCTCTCCAAGCAAATTCTTGTCGTGGCCGCCATCGCCACCTTCCTGATGATCGTGATCCAGGGCAGCGTCATCGCCTATCTGGCGCGGGAAAGCGCCCTGGCCAGCACTCAGGCCGGCCTCAAGGAGCAGGCGGCCCTCATCACGTCCACGCTGGAATTCGCGCAGGATTCCCTCAAGCAGCGCTCGCTGGAAACCCTGAAGACCTTCGAGAGCAGCCTGCCGGGTCCGGTCCGCCTGTCCGGCCGCAACATCCTGCTCGGCAAGGAGGAACTGCCCGAGCTGGTCGCCGGCAACGTGGTCGTCAGCGCCAACCGCGAACTGCTGGAGAACTACAAAAAGCATAGCGACGGGCAGGAAGCGGCCTTTCTGGTGCGCAAGGGTGAGCGTTTCTACCGCGCCGCCACCTTGCTCAAGGATGCTTCCGGCGCGTCGCGCGTCGGTGAGGCAGTGCCGGACAAGGAGAGCTACATCCCGTTGATCCTCAAGGGGCAGCCCTATGTCGGCACCATCCAGCGCAGCGGCCGGATGTATGCGATCGCCGTCAGCCCGGTCAAGGACGAGACGGGCCAGACCGTCGGCGCCATCACCCTGCGGCTCGACGCCGAAGGCAATGTGGAACTGCTCAAGCAAAAGCTGCTCGCCGCCAGAATCGGCGCGAGCGGTTACCCCTATGTGCTGTCCGAGCCGCACGGCGACCAGAAGGAGGGCATGTTCGTCATCCATCCCAAGCTGGGCGGCAAGACCGTCAGCGAAGTCGGGCCGGCGGGCGCCGCGGTCAGCGAGCAGATCTTCAAGCTCAAGAACGGCACGCTCGAATACCCCTGGGCCGACAGCGACGGCACGCTGCGCACCAAGGTGGTGGTGGTACGGGAAATGCCGGAACTGCACTGGATTGTCGTGGTCGGCTCGTGGTCGGACGAGTTCACCGGCGGGACCCAGGCCCTGCGCAACAAGGTGATCGGCATCTCGATCGTGCTGGCGCTGGCGCTGGTGGCGGCGCTGGCGGCGTTCGCCGCCTGGCGGCTCAAGCCGGTGTCCGGGCTGGTCGGCGCGGCCGAACGGCTGGGGGCCGGCGACTTCTCGGTGGCGCTGCAGGGCGACCCGGCCAGCCGCAACGAAGTGGACGTGCTGTCCAGCTCGCTGGGCCAGGCCATCGGCTCGATCCGCGACCTGATCGGCGGGCTCAAACACACCAGCGCCACTCTGGGCAGTACGGCGCAGGAACTGTCGGCCTCCTCGGCCGAGCTGAACCAGTCCACCGCGGCGCAGAGCGAAGCGGCGGCGTCGATGTCCGCCTCGTCCGAGCAACTGTCGGTCAGCATCGACCAGGTGGCCGACGGCGCCCGGGCGGCGCTGGAACTGACGCAGGAAGCCAGGGCTGTGGTGGAAACCGGCCAGCAGACCGTCGGCCAGGCCATCGCCGCCATGGAGGAAACCGCCCGGGCGGTGCAGCAGTCGGCCGACCAGGTGAGCGAACTGGGTCGCCGCTCGCAGGAAATCGAACACGTGCTGTCCGCCATCAAGGGCATCGCCGAGCAGACCAACCTGCTGGCGCTCAACGCCGCCATCGAAGCGGCCCGCGCCGGCGAAGCCGGCCGAGGCTTCGCCGTGGTGGCCGACGAAGTGCGCAAGCTGGCCGAACAGTCGGGCCGATCGGCGCAGGAAATCTCCGCCATCCTGTCGCAGGTACAGTCCGGGGTCGGCTCGGTGCGCGACACCATCGATAGCGCGGTAGAGCAGGTGGCCTGTTCGGTGGACGCCTCGCGCCAGCTGGAAGCGGCGCTGGGGCAGGTGGCCAATCACTCGGGCGAGCTGGCCGGCGCGATCGAAGAGATCGCCGGCGCGACCCGGGAGCAATCGGGCGCGGCCCAGAGCATCGCGCGGCAGGTGGAGCAGGTGGCCGTCATGGCCGAGCAGGCCGGCCGTTCGGCGGTGGCCAACCGCGCCCGGGCCGGCTCGCTGCTGGACGCGGCGGCCAGTCTGGAGAAGGACACCGGCCACTTCCGGCTCTGACGCGCCGGGCCCGGCGGCAAGGCCCGGGGCCGTTTGCTCCGGTGTGAATGACGTCGCGGCTGGCTAACTGCGGGGAGGATACGCTCTCGATTCATAGGTTTTTTGCCTCTGGCTCCTGGCAATCCGCGCTACCGGTTCGAACGGCGCGGATCAGTCATCCAGATCCG
>JASLDQ010000304.1 GCA_030151505.1 Chromobacteriaceae bacterium | reverse complement strand
AGGAGGTTGTTGTGGTGGGTCACCAACACCAGGGTCTTGCCCGGCAGAACCTGCTTCAGCGTGGACTGAATCTGTGCCTCGCTGCTGTGGTCCATATTGCTGGTCGGTTCATCGAGCAGCAGGATCGGCGGCGCATTCAGCAGCGCGCGCGCGATGGTGACCGCCTTGCGCTGGCCGCCGGACAAGGTGTCGCCGCGCTCGCCGATCAGCATGTCGAAGCCCTGCGGATGGCTGTTGATGAAGGACATCAGGCCGGCCTGTTCGGCGGCGGCGGCCACGCTGGCGTCGTGCACATGCGGCGAGCCCATGGCGATGTTGTCGCGCAGGCTGCCGTAAAACAGGACCGGATCTTGCGGCACGTGGCCGATATGGCGGCGGAGTTCGGCCGGATCGATCTGCTTGATATCCACGCCGTCGATGCGGATGGCGCCTTCGGTCGGCTGATAGAGGCCGAGAATCATCTTCTGGACGGTGGATTTGCCCGAACCGATCTTGCCGATGATGGCCACCCGCTCGCCCGCGCGGATGCGGAAGGAGACATTGCGCAGCGCGATCATCGGATTGGCCGGATAGCTGAACGACACGTCGCGGAACTCGATCTCCCCCTTGAAACTGGTGCGGTGGAAGAAGCTGGCATCCTTTTCGCGTTCCACCGGCAGCTTCATGAACGTCTCCAGCGACGCCAGCGAGGTTTTGGCATTGTGATACTGGGTCAGCAGGCCGACGACCTGACCCAGCGGCGCCATCACCCGTCCCGACAGCATCACCGCCGCGATCACGCCCCCCATCGAGACATTGCCGGCCATGATCTGGTACACCCCCAGCACCAGCATGCCGAGCGAGACGAACTGCTGCACGAAGCCGGAGAAATTCACCGTACTGGAGGACAGCAGCTTGAGCCGGGTGCCGATCTGCGCCAGGAACAGCGTTGCGCTTTCCCACTTGCCTTGCAGCTCGCCTTCGGCCGCCAGAATCTTGAGGGTATCGAGGTTGGACAGGCTTTCGACAAGGTGGGCGTTTTTCTGGGAAGAAGCCCGCAAGGTCGTTTCGGCCAGTTCCTGCATCTTTTCCTGAACCAGCAGCGTGTAGGTCAGCATGACCACAACGCCGACCACGACCGGCACCGCCATGACCGGCGCGATCCACAACAGTACCAGCAGGAAGATCAGCACGAACGGCAGGTCGATCAGCGCCGTGATCGAAGCCGAGGCGATGAAGTCACGAATGGTTTCGAAGGCCCGCAGGTTGGAGGCAAAGGCGCCAACCGACACCGGCCGGGCTTCCATCCGGATCCCCAGTACCCGCTCCATGATGAGCGCCGACAGGGTGACGTCGATGCGCTTGCTGGCCAGATCGATCAGATAGCCCCGAGTGAGCTTGAGCAGAAAGTCGAAGATCAGCACGAAAAAGGCCCCGGCCGCCAGCACGCCCAGCGTATCGGTTGCCATATTGGGCACGACGCGGTCGTAGACCGTCATCGAGACGACCGGTGTCGCCAGCGCAAACACATTGATCAGGAACGCGGCCATCAGCGCGTCCCGATACAGCGGCCAGCTGCTGTAGACGGTCTGCCAGAACCAGTGGCGCGAGCGGATGCTCGACAGTTCGGGGGCGCGGCGCTCGAAATGGAAGCGCGGCTTTACGAAAATCGCCAGCCCGGTGTATTTCGCCTCGACGTCGCCGATCGGCAGTTCGACCACCGCATCGGGCAACTCGGCATAGCTGACCTGCAGCACATCCCCGTTGATTCCCCGCAGGATGCAGGCGCCGTTGTTTTTCAGCAGTAGGACCGCCGGCAGCAGGTTTTCGCGCAGCAAATGGATCGGCTGCCGCACCACTCGCGACGAAAGCCCGATACGGCGGGCGGACCGGGCGAACATCGACGGAGTCAGACGGTTGTTTGTCAGCGGGATGCCGGCAATGAGGGATTCACGCGTTGCGGCAATCCCATTGGCCCGCGCCAGCGAGAACAGGCAGTCGAGCAAGGGGTCCAGATGCGTGGCTTGATGCGGCAACGTCATTACGTCGTCGACGGGAGATGCAGTAACAGAACTCATGTGAAATCCTTGTGTCTACCGGGAGCAGAACTGGTGCACGCCCCCGGGGAGAAAGCACTGACCGAAGATTCCAGGACTGGAAACAGGTGAAGCCATATCGGGGTGGCCCCTCTTCACAACGGTGCCAAGCCCGCCGCAAGCCTGAAACAGCAACGCTCGGGCCATCCCGTCTCCCTTGGCGCAAGCGGCTCTAAAGAGGCGGGAATGGAATGGCTGGCGTGTCCTGCCGCTTTTACCAACCCGGCTTCAGGACTGGGGCCTTTTGCACAGTGCCGTCCATGACCGGAGGCTGATCCAGCTGGTTGCCGCCACTGGCAAAGTAAGGCTTGGCGGGAATGGCCGCCTTGTTGACTCGCGCTGGCGCAAGATACTCGGTGTTGCAACTACCCACCTCGAGCAGGTCCTGCTCGTCGGCATCCGCCAGCTCCTCGATCGGCTTGAGCTTGAGCGTCTGCACCAGAATGCCCAGACCGCCAAGCACCCGCGCCTGGGCCAGTTGCTCGTCCTGCTCGGCATTGATGACCGCGCGGGCGGAGTCGAACAGTTCGTTCTCGCTGTCCAGCAAGTCGAGCAGGCTGCGCTGGCCGATGTCGAATTGCTTGCGGTAGGCGTCGCGCGCCTTTTCGGTCGAAAGGCGGTGCTGCCGCAGGGAGACCAACTGTTCCTTCAGCTTGCGCTCGTCGTTGTAGGCAATGGTCAGGACCTGCCGCATGTCACGGCATTCCTTGTCGCGCAGGTCGTAGTTGGAATTGAGCCGCTCGGCGGCCATGTTCAGGCGCGCTTTGTCGGCGCCGCCGCGCAGCAGGTTCACGTTGAAGACGACTTCGACCAGGCTGCGATCGTAACGGCCTTCGTACAACCCGAGATTGTCGCCCAGCTCCTTGCGCGCCCGCAGGTCCAGGGTCGGGGAAAAAGCGCCGCGACGGACGTGCAGTTCGCTGCGGGCGGCCCGCAGGTTCGCCAGCGCCGCCAGATACGACGGCGTGCTCTTCACCGCCAGCGCCATGCCGTCCTCTTCCTTCGGAATCGCACTGAGGAAGGACGGCGGAGGCTGCATGCCGGGCGGCGGAACTTCACCGACGATGCGCATGTAGCGGGCAGACACGTCGTTGAGGTTGGAGGTGTCGGTGATGAGGTTGCTCTCGGCCAGCGCCAGACGGCCCGCCGCCTGTTCGAGGTCGACCCGTCGCCCCACGCCCGCGGTCACTTTGCTCTGCACTTGCTCGTAGATGCCCAAGTGGGTGGCGTAGTTATCCTTGGCGACCTCCACCAACTGGCGGTAACGAAGCACGTCAATCCAGGCGCGGGCCGTTTCAAGC
>JASLDQ010000276.1 GCA_030151505.1 Chromobacteriaceae bacterium | reverse complement strand
CTCAGCCTCGGGATTGCTACGGGCGCGCTCGGCCAGCAGGCGGGTCGGGGTCTTGGTCGACAGGGCGGTGTAGGCTTTGCGCTGGGCCGCGACGGTGTTGTGCGGGCCGACGTTGTCGTCGCGCTTCAAGGCAACCAGATTGCCGCCGCGATCGACCACCGCGGCGACACCGGTGCGGCCGTCGGCGTGGCAGGCCGCCAGCGTGGCATCCAGCAGTTGACTGGCCAGCGCCAGCGAAACGTCCTGGCGCAACTCGGGTTGGGCGGGAGCGGCAAAGGCCGTGCTGGCGAACAAGGCCAGAGCCAGCGACGACCACCGGTTGAAACGGATAGGCATGGGGTTTTCCTTGAGTGGGCTCGGTGGAGCGGATGCCGGCCATATTGCTCAAGGACCTCCGACAAACCGATTGCCTGCCCATTACGAATTTGTAATGGGAGAATCAGCGGAATCTGCCTAGCCTATGCGGGACTTTGGGAGGCAACGATGCGCATTCTGGTGGTGGAAGACGAACTCAAAACGGCGGATTACCTGCGCAAGGGCTTGAGCGAGTCCGGCTATCTGGTGGAAGTGGCGCTGAACGGACTGGATGGCCAGCATCTGATTCAGGAAAGCGAGTTCGACCTGATCATTCTCGACGTGATGCTGCCGGGACTGGATGGCTGGCAGTTGCTACAGATCATTCGCCGCAAATGGCAGACGCCGGTGCTGTTCCTGACCGCCCGCGATGCGGTGGAGGACCGCGTCAAGGGGCTGGAGCTGGGCGCGGACGACTATCTGGTGAAGCCTTTTTCCTACGCCGAGTTGCTGGCCCGGGTCCGCTCGCTGATGCGGCGGGGGCCGCCACGCGAAGTCGAGCTTTTTCAGGTGGCGGACCTGCAGCTGGACTTGCTGCGCCGCCGGGTCACCCGCCAGGGCGAGCGCATCAACCTGACCAACAAGGAATTCGCCTTGCTCCATCTGCTGCTCAGCCGCGAGGGCGAAGTGCTGTCGCGTGCCTACATTGCCTCGCAGGTCTGGCAGATGAATTTCGACAGCGACACCAATGTGGTGGATGTTGCCATCCGGCGCCTGCGCGCCAAGATCGACGACCCGTATCCGGTCAAGCTGATCCAGACCGTCAGAGGGATGGGATACCTGCTGGAGGTGCAAGCGTGACGCTGTGGCCGCGCGCGCTGAGCCTGCGCCTGGCGCTGCTGTTCGCGCTGGTCAGCGCCATCCTGCTGGGGGGCATCGGTTTCTACTTGTATCTGTCGCTCGCGCGGGAAATCGCCTGGCGCGACGATCAGGCCCTGGCCGGTCGGCTGGAGCGCATGCGCGTGCTGATCGACGACAGCGAGAGCATCGAGGCGCTGCGCCGCCGGCCGCAGCTCTACGCCAACATGCTGGGGAATCGCGACAACCTCCTGTGGATTGTGAACGACCGGGGGCAGGCGCTGATCGAGATCAACCCCGTCCACCTGCCGCCGCCGCAACTCCCGCCCAGTGAGCAAATCCGGCTAAGTGACTGGGCGGGGGCCGAGCCTGCCAGACTGGCCTGGGTCCAGGTACGGCGCGACGGCCAGAAGCTGACGCTGATCGCCGGCAAGCTGCTGGCCGAACGCGAACAGATGCTGGCGGCTTACCGCCTGAAGCTTTGGCTGGCCATGACGGCCGGCGCCCTGCTGGCTTTCATGCTCGGCTGGCTGGTGAGCCAGCGCGGGTTGCGACCCGTGCGCCGGCTCGCCGCACGGGCGGCGGCCATCGATATGCAGCATCTGCACCTGCGGATTGGCAACATCAGCGAAATCAGCGAGCTACAGACGCTGGGCTCCGCGCTCGACCGGATGCTGTCGCGGCTCGAGGACGGTTTTGCCCAACTGTCGCGCTTTTCGGAAGACCTCGCCCATGAGATGCGTACACCGTTGAGCAACCTGATGTGCCATACCCAGCAGACGCTGAGCCAGCCGCGTTCCGTCGAGGAGTACCAGAACCTGCTGGCCTCCAATCAGGAGGAATACGAGCGCCTGGCTCGCATGATAGACAACATGCTGTTCCTCGCCCGTAGCGAGCAGCCCGATGCGTCCGTCCGCCGCGAGCGGATCAACCTTCACCAGCTGGCCGAACAATTGTGCGAGTACTTCGAGGGCATGGCCGAGGAGCGCGAGGTGCAGTTGCTCAACCAGGCCCAAGGCGTGCTGGAAGCCGACTCCGGCCTGCTGCGGCGTGCATTGGCCAACCTCCTGGCCAATGCGCTGCGCTACGGGATGCCGGGTTGCCCGGTCAGCATCCGCAGCGAAGAACGGGATGGCGTTACCGAAATCAGCGTGCTCAACGCCGGCGAACCGATTGCCGAGGAGCACTTGCCCCGCCTGTTCGAGCGTTTCTACCGCTGCGATCCGTCACGGACCCAGTCCGGTGACTCCGGAGGCCTGGGATTGGCGATCGTGCGCTCCATCATGCAGTTGCATGGCGGCAGCGTCCGGGCCGAGAGCGACCGTAGCGGTACCCGCTTCGTGCTGGTTTTTCCCCGCAAAGAAAAATAAAAGCCTTCCCGGGGGACAAGGGAACCGGCGCGCGCGCCCGGTGCTCGGCCAGAGCTGCCGGCATGCCGAACCGCTTATCTGGTTGGCCGTGCGTATCGCGGGCCGGTTACTAAAAGTCTGTTCTTGTCCTGCTTGCCGGGCCGCCGTTTTAGCGGACAGGGCCGTCGCTTCTCGGCGTAAAGGCTTCGTCTACACCTCGGCGTCCTCCCGCCGGTGCGACCTCGGGTTCCGCAAAGGACAGCAAGCCTTGCTACCGGCAGTATTCCCCGCAATCCGGCCCACCACGACCCGGCTTGGCATCACACGTCATGCTCAGCGCGCCACACCCTCAGGCCAGACGAGTCCCTCGGCCGGAACACACGCCTCG
>JASLDQ010000206.1 GCA_030151505.1 Chromobacteriaceae bacterium | reverse complement strand
AGTGCCCCGGTGAACTGCATCGCTTTTGGCTATCCAGAGCGCCGGACGAGCGCGCTATTCACACGGCTTTTCGGAACCTGCCCCTGTCAATCCGTACGATCCGCTCAAGCACGAGTGCGATCTGCGCGACAGGGTCAGCCCGCCCGGCCCTGCCTACGGCGCGTGCCTCGTGCCTGCGCACGCTAATGCAGCCCGCGCCGGGTCAGAAAGCGCACGCAGCCTATGCCTTCGATCCAGTAGCAGCCATCCGCCATCGGCTCGGCGTCTTCGAAATCGGCCACGGTCATGGTCAAAGAAAGGCTGCCGATGCGGCACTCCAGCGCAATATCGTCTTCATCGGCGCAGTCTTCCGACGCGCAGCGGTAGGCGGGAACGGCCAACTGGTTGTTGACCACGATGTAGTCGGCACTGTCCAGATTCTGGAAGATGGTCATGGCGCTTCTCCCTGTTCGACGTTTTACGTTTTACAGCCACCCCCGTTCGGCAAACGACTCCGCCCGGTTTCCCGCGATGACGAAGTGATCCAGCAGACGTACCTCTACCAAGCTTAGTGCGTCCGCCAGCTGCCGGGTCAGCATTCTGTCGGCGTTGCTGGGTTCGGCCACGCCGGACGGATGATTGTGCGCGACGATCACCGCGGCGGCGTTGTGGCGCAAGGCCGCCTTGGCGACTTCGCGCGGATGGACGCGGGCCTCGCTCAGGCTGCCGCTGAACAGTTCTTCGACACCCAGCACCCGGTTTTGTGCCGACAGGAACACCACGGCGAACACCTCGCGCTCGCGTCCACCCAGGCTCAGCCGCAGAAAATCCCGCACCGCGGCCGGGTTCTGCAAGGCATCGCCGAGCCGCATCTCCTCGGCCAGAATCCGCCGTCCCAGCTCGACCACCGCGGCGAACTGGGCGTACTTGGCCGGCCCCAGCCCCGGCATGGCGGAAAAGGTCGCCGCGTCGACGCTGAACAGCCGGTTGAGCGAGCCGAAACGCTGCATCAGCTCGCGGGCCAGATCGACCGCGCTTTTGCCCTTGATGCCGGTGCGCAGGAAGATCGCCAGCAACTCGGCGTCCGACAGCGCCACAGCACCGCGGTCCAGCAGTTTTTCGCGCGGGCGTTCCGCCAGCGGCCAGTCGTTGATCGGCATCCCGGCCTCCTTTTCGGCCATATTAATGCCAATAACATAACATGGCCGGATACCGCCGCCTTGGTTACACTTCGCGCCCACACCCCGAACAACCGGCGATGGGGCGGAAACGACACAGTGCCGCGCGCCATCCGGCCGGCCGGCGCCTCGCGGAATCAGGGGCGGACGATCAATATGCAGAAACGACACATCCTGCTCGGCGTGAGCGGTGGCGTGGCCGCCTACAAGAGCTGCGAGCTGGTGCGGCTCCTGACCCGCGCCGGCCACACCGTCGAGGTGGCGATGAGCGAAGCCGCCACCCATTTCGTCGGGACCGCCACCTTCCAGGCCCTGTCCGGCCATCCGGTCTACACCGACCCGTGGGACACCCGCCCCGACAACGGCATGGCCCACATTGACCTGACGCGCCGCGCCGACGCGATGCTGATCGCCCCGGCCAGCGCCGACATGCTGGCCAAGCTCGCCCACGGCCTGTGCAGCGACCTGATCGGCACATTGGCAGCCGCCCGCACCTGCCCGCTGATCGTCGCCCCGGCCATGAACAAGCAGATGTGGGACAACCCCGCCAACCAGCGCAATGTCGCGCAACTGCGCGCCGACGGCATCACCGTGTTCGGTCCCGGCAACGGCGAGCAGGCCTGCGGCGAGGTCGGCGACGGGCGCATGCTGGAAGCGGCCGATCTGGCCGATCTGGTGCAGGGCTTCTTCGCCCCCCGCCTCCTGGCCGGCCGCCGCGTGCTGCTGACCGCCGGACCGACCTTCGAGGCGATCGATCCGGTACGCGGCATCACCAATATCTCCAGCGGCAAGATGGGCTACGCGCTGGCGCGCGCCTGTCGCGACGCCGGCGCGGAAGTGACGCTGGTGTCGGGCCCGACCGCGCTGGCCGCCCCGTGGGGGGTGAACCGCATCGGCGTGCAGGGCGCGCGGGACATGCAGGCGGCGGTGGAGGCGCAGCTGCCCGGACAGGACGTATTCATCGGCGTGGCGGCGGTGGCCGACTACCGCGTCGCCAACGCCAGCGAGCACAAACTGAAAAAGAACGGCGGCGAACCACCGGCGCTCGCGCTGGTCGAAAACCCCGACATCCTTGCCAGCGTCGCCGCCCGGCCGGAGGCTCCGTTCTGCGTCGGCTTTGCCGCCGAGAGCCAGAACCTGCTCGACTTTGCCGAAAAGAAACGTAAAAAGAAGAAGTTGCCGCTTCTGGTCGCCAATCTGGCGCAGACGGCAATGGGGGCGGACGACAACGAGATCATCCTGCTCGACGACGCCGGCCAGCATCCGCTGCCCCGAATGGACAAGGACGACGCCGCACGCGAAATCGTCGCCCATCTGGCCCGTCTGCTCGCCTGAACCACCAAGGAGCCGCCATGCGCCGCCTCAAGCTCTACATCGCCGTCAGCCTCGACGGCTACATCGCCGGCCGGCACGACGAGCTGGAATGGCTGCCCCGGCCCAGCGACCGGGACGATTTCGGCTACGGCGAATTTCTCGCCGGCGTCGACACCCTGCTGATGGGCCACCGCACCTACGAGGTGGTCGACCGGCTCGGCGAATGGCCGTATCCGGCCAAGGCCTGCCACGTCCTCACCCGCCACCCCGGCCTGCTGGCCGCAGCACCCGGCGTGCACTTCACCGACAAAACCCCGGCCGACCTGCTGCGGGAGCTGCGCCAGCAACCCGGCCGCGACATCTGGCTGGTCGGCGGCGGGCAACTGGTGCAGGCCTTCCAGCAGGCCGGCCTGATCGACGACTACATGATCGCCCTGATCCCGCAGCTGCTGGGCAGCGGCATCCCGCTCTGGCCGGCCGATTCCGACCGGGAGCCGGCCCGCCTCGCGTTCCAGCGCTGCACTCCGCACACCGACGGCGTCGTCATGCTGCACTACCGCCGTCCCGACTGACTGTCTACCGACAAGGAACACCATGCCCACCATCGACCTGAAAATCCTCGACGCCCGCCTCAGGGACAATCTCCCCGCCTACGCCACCGCCGGTGCCGCCGGGCTGGACCTGCGCGCCGCCATCGACGCCGACATCGTGGTGCAGCCGGGCGAGACCCGGCTGGTGCCGACCGGCATCGCCATCCACCTCGAGGATCCCGGCTACGCCGCAATGATCCTGCCGCGCTCGGGCCTCGGTCACAAGCACGGCATCGTGCTGGGCAATCTGGTCGGCCTGATCGACTCCGACTATCAGGGCCAGATTTTCGTGTCGGTCTGGAACCGCGGCAGCGAAGCCTTCCGCCTGGCCCCGCTGGAACGCATCGCGCAGATGGTGATCGTGCCGGTGGTGCAGGTCGACTTCAAGCTGGTGGACGATTTCGCCGAGAGCGAACGCGGGGCGGGCGGCTTCGGCTCGACCGGCCGGAAGTAAGCCTCACGGCCCGTCCGGCCACCGCCGCCAGAATCCGGAGGAACAGACGGGCCTATCCCCTTGGCCCCGGCAGGGCAAATATGGAATATCGCCGGAAAATACTCCGGCATTTCAATGTCCTGCCTTGGTGCATCCCTTGCGCCGGAGGCTGAATCGCCGCCCCGAACCGGACAAGAACCGGCCGGCGAGGCAAAATGGCGGCCAGACGGCACGCCTCCGTGTCTCGAGCCGGCACCGCCCAAGCAATGCCGACCTGACGCGAAGGCAGAACACTACGCCACCGGCGCTTTGCCACGCCGGGCGCAGGCACCCAGCTCCGACAATCCCGCCGGTCAGCTCCACCAACCTGAAATTGTTACCAATGACACACTCCGCCACGCGCATGTCTCCTTATCGCCTGTTCTGGAGACTGACCACTGGCCGCTTTTCCAAGCAGGACGGCTTCGACGAAGTCAAGAACCGCTTCAAATTCGCGGCACGTGGCGCGCTGACCCTTCCGTCGACCCTGCGCTGGCTGGACACGCTGGCCCGGCAGGAGCAGTTGTTCGAATACCTGCAAACCAGCCCGCGCCTCGCATGTAAGCTGCACCGGCCCTACCTCTACCATTCGCTCGACTCACGGGGCAAGGTGGCAGCGCTCAGCGCCCATTACGACCATATCGTCCAGTGCCTCTCCCCGGCCGTACGGAACGTTCTGCTGTCGCCGGCCAGCCTGACGCTGGCCACGCTGGAAGGGCGGGACCAACTCCATTTCCGCTGCACCCTGACCCACAACCACACCTTCACCAAGGAAGGCGAACTGTCGCTGCAGTTCATCGACCCGCAGGAGCTGGTGCTGGCGAAGCTGACCTTCACCATCTGCCGGCACGCCGGCCAGAGCGCCATCGTGGTGGGCGGCCTGCAAGGGCCGGCAAAGGAATACAAGCAGCAGGGCAACGAGAGCATCCGCATCGCCACCAAGGCCTGCCACGGCCTCTTCCCCAAACGCCTGGTGCTGGAAGCGCTGGTCGGCGTCGCCAGGCACATCGGTTGCCGGCAGATTCTCGGCGTGTGCAAGGACGCGCACATTTACAGCTCATGGCGCTACCGCCGCGATTTTCAGGCCGACTACGACAGCTTTTGGGAAAGCATCGGTGCCAGCAAGATCGACCGTAATTTCTTCCTTGTGCCCTTCCCCATTCCGCGCAAGGCGATGGAGGACATCGCCAGCAAAAAGCGCAGCGAATACACCCGCCGCTACGCCCTGCTGGACAGCCTGGAGCAGCAGATACAGGACTGCCTGCAGCCAGGCTGAGCCTGTGCTGCCGGCTTGCGGCCCCGTCGTCGCCATCAACAAAAACCCCGCCGAACAGCGGGGTTTTTTCATCATGCAGCATCACAGCCGGCCATCAGTCCATCAGCTGGTTGGCGATCTCGCGCATGCCGGCCGACAACATGGCCAGATCGAGGCTGGCATAGGCGCGCAGCTCCGTCAGGGTCTGGCGGCAGGCATCCAGCGCGGACTGGCGGTCGGCCAGCCAGGTTCCGGCGTAATTGTCGTCACCGCAGGCCGGGCAGGTCAGCGCAGCCAGCGCCAGCTCGCGCCGCAAGCGATAGAGATCGTCGCGCAGCGCGGTGCGGGCCAGCGACTGCCAGCGGTTGTCGCGCGGCAGACGGGTGACGGCCTCGCCCAGCCAGTCGAACTGCAAGGCGCGCTCCAGCGCGAAGTAGGTCTGCGCGGCCACCGGGAGCGCCACATTGCGGCTGTGGGCCAGATCGATCACGTCGAAGAAGGCCGGCACCCGGTCCAGCCGCGCCAGCCGCATTGCCAGCTGTTCCGGCAGGCCGGCATCCATCCACGCCGACTGCTTCACCTCGATCCGGGTGTTGAGCGTGCTCGGCACCAGCTCGAACAGGTGCGAGTACAACTCCTCCACCGCCGGCTGGTAATGCGCAATGGCCTCGCCCACCGTCCCATGGCTGCGGCGGTTGCGCAGCAGCCAGCGGCTGGCGCGCTCGATCAGGGTGCGGACCTCCACCATCAATTCGACCTGCAGATCGGCCGGGATACGGTTGTCCAGCGCCTCGATCTCGCGCCACATCGCCTCGCCGCCGAGGATGTGGTCGGCCGCCCAGAACGCGCGGGCCAGATCGGCCGCGCTGGCGTTGGTTTCCTCCTGCATGCGGAACACGAAGGTGGTGCCCATGCGGTTGACCACGCGGTTGGCGAGCTGGTTGGCGATGATTTCGCGCTTGAGGTGATGCGCGCTCATCGCCGCTGCGAAGCGCTGCTGCAGCGGCAGCGGGAAGTAATCGCGCAGCACCGGCAGGAACTCGTCGTCGTCCGGCAGATCGCTCGCCAGCAGGGCCTTGTCGAAGCTGATCTTGCTGTAGGACAGCAGCACCGCCACTTCCGGCGTGGTCAGGCCCTGGCGGGCCAGCCGGCGCTCGGAAATCTGCTCTTCGGTCGGCAGGTACTCCAGCCGGCGGTTGAGTTCGCCGGCCCTTTCCATGTGGACGATCATGCGGCTTTGCGCGCCGAGCATGGACTGGGCGTTGGCGCGGTTGATTGCGAGCATCTGGGTCTGCAGGTAGTTGTTGCGCAGCACCAGCAGCCCGATTTCGTCGGTCATCTCGGCCAGCAGCTCGTTGCGCTGCTTCAAGGTCATGTCGCCCTGCTGGATCACGCTGCCGAGCAGGATCTTGATGTTGACCTCGTGGTCGGAGCAGTCGACCCCGGCCGAGTTGTCGATCGCATCGGTGCAGATGCGGCCGCCGCCCAGCGCGTACTCGATGCGGCCGCGCTGGGTGCAGCCGAGGTTACAGCCCTCGCCCACCACCCGCACTTTCAGCTCGTTGCCGTCCACCCGCACCGCGTCGGTGGCGCGGTCGCGCGCGTCGGCGTGGGTTTCGACGCTGGCCTTCACATAGGTGCCGATGCCGCCGTTGTACAGCAGGTCGGCGCGCGCCTTGAGAATCTCGTGGATCAGCTCGGTGGGCGCCATCTCGTCGCGGTCGGTTTCCAGCCAGGCCTTGACCTCGGCTGACAGCGGCACCGACTTGAGCTTGCGGTCGAACACCCCGCCGCCCTGCGAGATCAGCGCCGGGTTGTAGTCGGCCCAGCTCGAGCGCGGCAGTTCGAACAGACGGGCGCGCTCGGCGAAACTCACCGCCGCGTCCGGATTCGGATCGAGGAAGATGTGGCGGTGGTCGAAGGCGGCGATCAGGCGGATGTGCTCGGACAGCAGCATGCCGTTGCCGAACACGTCGCCGGACATGTCGCCGATGCCGATCACGCTGAAGTCGGTGGTCTGGATGTCGACCCCAAGGTGGCGGAAGTGGCGCTTGACCGACTCCCACGCCCCGCGCGCGGTGATACCCATCTTCTTGTGGTCGTAGCCGGCCGAGCCGCCCGAGGCGAAGGCGTCGTCCAGCCAGAAGCCGTAGGCCTGCGACACCGAGTTGGCGATGTCGGAGAAGGTCGCGGTGCCCTTGTCGGCCGCCACCACCAGATAAGGGTCGTCGGCGTCCAGCCGCACCACGCCGGCCGGCGGAACGATCTTGCCGCCGACCAGGTTGTCGGTCAGGTCGAGCAGGCCGGAGATGAAGGTCTTGTAGCAGGCGATCCCCTCGGCCAGCCACGCCTCGCGTTCGGCCGGCGGCGGCAGCTGCTTGCACACGAAGCCGCCCTTGGAGCCCTGCGGCACGATCACCGAGTTCTTCACCATCTGCGCCTTCACCAGCCCCAGCACTTCGGTGCGGAAGTCCTCCATCCGGTCGGACCAGCGCAGGCCGCCGCGCGCGACCTTGCTGCCGCGCAGGTGGATGCCCTCGACGCGGGTGCCGTAGACCCAGATTTCGTACAGCGGGCGCGGCTGCGGCAGGAAGGGTATCGCGCCGGACTCGAGCTTGAACGACAGGTAGGGCTTATGCACGCCCTCGACCTGCTGGTAGTAGTTGGTGCGCAGCATCGCCAGCACCACGGTGAGGAAGCCGTTAAGGATGCGGTCCTCGTCCAGGTTGGCGACCTCGCCCAGCTCCTCGCGGATTTCGCCCAGGAGCCGCTCGGCCTCGGCCGCGTTCAGCCGTTGCGGGTCGAGGCGGGCATGGAACAGCGCCACCAGCCGCGCGGTGATGGCCGGGTAGTTGGCCACGCACTGTTCGATGTACTGCTGGCTGAAGGTCAGCCCGGCCTGGCGCAGGTACTTGGCGATGGCGCGTACCAGCATCACCTCGCGCCAGTCCAGCCCCGCCGCCAGCGCCAGTCGGTTGAAGCCGTCGCTCTCGCTCTGGCCACGCGCCACCGCCATCAGCACGTTCTGGAAATTGTCGCGGATGGCGTCCTGTTCCAGCGCGTCGCCCGCCAGTTCCAGCCCGAAATCGTTGATCCACAGCTCGGCGCCGTCGGCGCGCGCGACGCGGTACGGATGCTCGTCCTGCACCTTCACCCCCATGTTCTCCAACACCGGCAGGCTGGTCGACAGGCTGACCGGCTCGCCGTAGCGGTAGAGCTTGAGGTGATGGCGGCCAGCCGCACGGCCGAGCGGCTTGTACAGCTTGACCGCCAGCGGGTTGGCTGCGTCCAGCGCGTCCAAGACCGCCAGATCGGCCACCGCCTGGCGGGCGGAGAACTCCTCGCGGTAGGCCAGCGGGAAGGCCTGGCGATAGGCCTCGCTCAGGCGGTTGCCGGTTTCCTCGCCGCGCACCTCGATCAGGTACTGGTGCAGTTCCTCGCTCCAGCCGCGGGCGATGCGGGCGATTTCGGCCTCGATGTCGTCCTCGTCGTAGTCCGGCAGCTCGGCCCCGTGGATATGGATGATGTAGTGGACCCGCGCTAGGTTGGCGTCGGCCACCGACACCGAGAACTCGGTCGAGGTGCCGTTGAAGGCCTGCAGCAGCAGGCGTTCGATCTGCAGGCGCAGCTCGGTGTTGAAGCTGTCGCGCGGGATGAACACGAGGCAGCTGACGTAACGGTGGAAGCGATCGCGCCGGGCGAAGAAGCGCACGCGCGGCCGCTCCTGCAGGTTGACCAGCCCGTAGGCGATCGGATAGAGCGCGTCGGCCGGAATTTCGAACAGCTCGTCGCGCGGGTAGGTTTCCAGCACGAAATTGAGGGTCTTGGCCTTGTAGCTGTCGTCGACGAAATCGCACAGCTTCATCACCTCAGCGATCTTCTGCCGGATCAGCGGGATGGTCTTGGGCGAGGCGTGGTAGGCGCTGGCGGTGTAGAGGCCGAGCAGGCGGCGCTCGCCGGTGACGTTGCCGGCCGCGTCGAATTTCTTGACTGCGACATAGTCCAGATGGGCGGTGCGGTGAATGTGCGAGACGGTCTGCGACTTGTTCAGCACCAGTGCCTGCGGGTCGCGCGCGCGGCTTTTCATCGCCTCCGGCAGTTGCTCGAAGCTGGAGGAGAACTCCTTGTCGCCCTGGTTGCGCAGAATGCCCAGACCGCTGTCGGCGACGATCTTCAGTGACTCATGGCCGTCGCGCTCGATCAGGTCGTAGTCGCAAAACCCCATCAGCACGAAATGGTTGTCGGCCAGCCAGTCGATGAAGGCAGCCTCCTCGGTGCAGTCCGGACGGGCGCGCAATTCGTCGCCCAGCAGAGCCAGTCGGGCGCGCATGGCCGGCTCGTCATGCACCACGCCGCCGATGGCGTCGAGCATCTGTTCCAGCTCGGCCTGCAGCCCGGTGAGTTCGGCCGGCGCGCTGACCCGGTCGATTTCGGCATGGATGAAGGATTCCAGCGGCAGGCTGCGGTCCTGGGTGCGGCGGATTTCGGTCAGTTCGCCGGCCGGGTTGCGCCCGACCGCCAGCACCGGATGCACGAGCAGGTGCAGGGCCAGGTTGTGGCGGGCCAGCAGCATGGCGATCGAGTCGATCAGGAAGGGCATGTCGTCGGAGACGATCTCGATGACCGTGTGGGTGGATTGCCAGCCGTGACGTTCGAATTCCGGGTTATAGAGCCTCACCTTGGGTTGGCCGGGCCGGCGCGTGCCGGCAAAGTCGATGTGCGCCATGGCTGCGCCGAACAGATCCTGCGGCGCGGCGCGCTTGAGGTCGCTGACTTCGGCTTCCTCGAAATAAGCACGAAACACCGGGCCCATGCGCTCCGCCTCGGCGGCCGACATGGAGTGCCGGGCGATGTCGTCGATGGCGGTGATGAGGGTGGAGAGTTCGGTCTTGTTGCTGACAGGCATAAGATCCTCGTTTTGGTAGGGCCCACCGCAGGGATGTCGGCGGGCAAGCTCTTGCTGGCTCGGTTTTCTCTGGCGGGCCTCGCGGACCGCCGCCGGAACGGCCGGCATTGCCGCCGTGCCGCCGTCGAGAAGATGTCCGTGGATTCTAGAGGTCCGCCGGGATTCCTCATTTCCGGATTGCGACACGGGCTTATCAGAAAGCCGTTTTACCGGCCCGATACGCGCGGGATTGCCGCCTGCCGCGCACCTCTCCACAATAGCCCGGATTCACAGCCAGCCAACCAGGCGGAACCGGTTAGCCGTCCGCCGGACCGTTTCGAGTTCACTCTGGCCGGATTTTTCCGGAGCGCCGACATGCAAACCCGACACCATCCCCTGCCCTCGCCCAGCCTCGGCACCCGCCGCGAACTACAAAGTTTCCATTTCGGCCAGCCCGGCCAGGGTCAAAAGGCCTACATCCAGGCGGCCCTGCACGCCGACGAGCTGCCGGGCATGCTGGTGGCCTGGCATCTGAAGCGCCAGCTGCAGGAAATCGAGGCCGCCGGCCGGCTGGCCGGAGAAGTGATCGTGGTGCCGATCGCCAATCCGCTCGGGCTGGATCAGTCGGTGCAGCACGTGCCGCACGGCCGCTTCGACCTCGCCAGCGGCGAGAACTTCAACCGGCACTACCCGGCCGTGGCCGAGGCGGTCTTCGAGGAGTTGAAGGAGCAGCTGGGAGCAGACCCCGCCGCCAATGTCCGCCTGATCCGTGCAGCCCTGCACCGGCAGGTCGCCGCGATCCGCCCATCCACCGAGCTGGGCGGACTGCGCCGGGAGCTGATGCTGCTGGCCTGCGACGCGGACGTGGTGCTCGACCTGCACTGCGATGCCGAGGCGGTGCTGCATCTGTTTACCGGCACTCCGCTGTGGCCGCAGTGCGAGCCGCTGGCGCGCTATCTGGGCGCGGAGACCACGCTTTTGGCCACCGAGTCGGGCGACAACCCGTTCGACGAGGCGCTGTCGCAAAGCTGGTGGCTGATCGACGAGCTGGCCCGCCGCTACGCCGACGCCAGCCGGCGTCCGCCGCCGGCGATTCCGATGGCCTGCCTGTCGGTCACCGTCGAGCACCGCAGCCAGACGGCGGTCAGCCATGAGCTGGCGATACAGGACGCCGGGGCGATCCTGGCGTTCCTTACCCACCGCGGCATCGTGACCGGCGAGGCGCCGCCGCTGCCCCCGCTCCAACGCGAGGCGACCCCGCTGGCGGCCTCGGAAGACCTGATCGCCCCGCACGCCGGCCTGCTGGTTTATCGGCTGGAGCCGGGCCGGCAGGTCGCAGCCGGCGAAGTCGTGGCGGAGATCATCGATCCTTTGAGCGACCAAGTGAGTCCCGTCGCCGCGACGCGCGCCGGCGTGCTGTACGGCCGCCAGCGGCAGCGCTACGCCACGACCGGCATGCTGATCGCCAAGGTGGCCGGCACCGAGCCCTTCAAGGCGGGGAAACTGCTGACGGCGTGAAGGGCGCCGCCCCCCGGCCCGGGCGGGCTCGCAGCACGATCCGCAGCCACCGCTGAAGGCGGGATCAAGCTACACTCTCGGGCATACCGTTTTGAAAAGCTCCACGCCCACCGCGTGCAGCAGACTCGCCGGAGCTATGTGAGCACACCCATTCGCAAACGCCCTCTCGACGCCACGACACCCGGCATCGCCACGCAACGGTTCGGATTCCTGCTGCTGCCCCAGTTCTCGCTGACGGCCTATGCCCTGGCGGCGGACGTGCTTGCCCGCGCCAACGACCGCGCCGAGCGTCCCCTGTACGAAATCCTCACCCTGTCGCTGGCCGGCACGCGCGTCAGCACGTCCGGCGGGTTGGCAATGCCGGTCGATCTGCCAGTCGGCGCCACGCCCAAGCTCGACGGCATCTTCATCATCGGCGGCGATCCCGCCGTCAGCCTCGACACCGACGTGCTGGCCCAAGTGCTCGCCCCGTTCAACCATGAAGGCGCTCTGCTGGCCGCGCTCGAGACCGGCAGCTACTGGCTGGCGCGGGTCGGCCTGCTGACTGGTCATCGCGCCACCATTCACTGGCAGGAAATCGCCCGCTTCAGCGAGGAATTTCCGGACGTGATCGTGTCGTCCAACCTGTTCGAGATCGACGGCAACCGGGCCACCTGCGCCGGCGGCGTGGCCACGCTCGACTTCATGCTGGCACTGATCGGCCAGCGCCACGGCAACGAGTTCGCCTCGGAGCTGTCGGAACTGTTCAGCATGGAGCGGATGCGGCCGGGCAACGAACGCCAGCGCATCCCGCTGGCCACCCGCATCGGCGGCAGCCAGCCCAAGCTGACCGAGGCCGTCAGCCTGATGGAAGCGAACATCGAGGAACCGCTGACCACCGACGACATCGCCTATTACGTCGGCGTGTCGCGCCGGCAGCTGGAACGCCTGTTCAAGCAATATTTGAACACGGTCCCGTCACGCTACTACCTTGAACTGCGATTGAAACGCGCACGCCAGCTCCTGCAACAAACCAGCAAATCCATCGTGCAGATCGGCCTGAGCTGCGGTTTCTCCAGCGGCCCGCACTTTTCCAGCTCCTACCGCAATCACTTCGGCATCACCCCGCGCGAGGAACGTGCCCAGCGCACCATGCAGCAAGGCTGAGCACCGCACTCAAAGTGCCTGCGCTACCTTGCAGCACGTTCTCTCACCTTGGACCGCAGGACGCCTTGCGACGGCTGCGACGCTGATGCTTCAGCGCCCCCTGATGGTGCGCTCGCGGTAGCTATCCCTCCGGCCCTTGCCATATTCCGCCGGGCGTACGCATTGCCGCGCCTGCAAATGTAACGTCCGCGGCGGCGCTCGCCACGGCATGCAAAAAAAAACGGCCGCAGTACTGCGGCCGTTTTTCATCGTACCTAGGCTCAAGCCTTCGGCGTGCGTGGCCTGCGCGACCTCGGAGCCGGCTTGGGCTGGTTTGCATCCGGCGTGGTCGCCGGCGGTGTTGCCGGCTTGGTGACCGCCGGGGCCATTGCCGGTTTGCCTGCGGCAGCAGGCTTAGGTGCGGCGGCCCTAGTCGCCTGCGCCCTTCCTGCTGCCGGCTTGGACGGGGCCGGCTTGGCGGGGGACGATGACCGGGAGCGTTCGTTCTGCCGGCCGGCCGGTCTGGACGGCGCACCGCCGGCCGCTTCCTTGCCTTCCGGCTTGGCCATCACGAAATCGATCTGCGCACTCTCCAGATCGGCGCGCGCCACCCGGACGGTCAGACGATCGCCCAGACGATAGGACACGCCGCTCTTCTCGCCTTCGATCGAGTGGGTTTCCTGGCGGTAGTGGAAGTAGTCGCGTCCCAGCTCGGAGATGTGCAGCAGGCCTTCGACGTAGATGTCATCAAGCAGCACAAACACTCCGAACGAGGTGACGGCACTGATCTTGCCGCTGAACTCCTCGCCTACCTTGTCGCGCATGTAGTAGCACTTGAGCCAGGCCTCCACGTCGCGGGTGGCATCGTCGGCGCGGCGCTCGGTCATCGAGCACTGCACCCCCAGTTCCTTCCACTTGGCCGCGGGTTTGTACTTCCTGGACTGCAGGATGGCCTTGATGGCGCGGTGCACCAGCAGGTCCGGATAGCGCCGGATCGGCGAGGTGAAGTGGGTGTAGGCCTCGTAGGCCAGACCGAAGTGGCCCAGGTTGTCCGGGCTGTAGACCGCCTGCTGCATGGAGCGCAACAGCATGGTCTCGAGCACCGGCGCGTCGGGTCGCTGGCTGATCTGTTCGGCCAGCCGGGCGTAATCCTTGGTACTGGGCTTTTCGCCGCCTCCGAGAACCAGTCCGGTGAGACGCAGATAGGTGCGCAGCACTTCGAGCTTTTCCAGGGTCGGCCCTTCGTGGATGCGGTAGAGGCAGGGGTGGCCGTGCTCGGCGAGGATGTCGGCGGCGCAGACGTTGGCGGCCAGCATGCATTCCTCGATGAGACGGTGGGCATCGTTG
>JASLDQ010000187.1 GCA_030151505.1 Chromobacteriaceae bacterium | reverse complement strand
GGCGGAGGTTGTTGAGCCCGGTGATTCCGGTGGTGGACGATAAAAAAACCGGCAACGCATCGTTCGTACGTTGCCGGTTTTTTCATACTGAAGCCGGGACGGCGGAGGTGGTCTTCCGGAGCCGGTTTGGGGTTGGCAGGTTCGCTTGAGATACGGCGCTTGCCGTGATGCGGACCTGCGCGGATGGCGCGGTGGATGGCTGAACGGAGGAGCCCCAAGGAGACGTCGAGGCCGGCCGTTCTTGAGCTGTATGTTGTCAGCACTCGATCACGTTGACGGCCAGCCCGCCGCGCGAGGTTTCCTTGTACTTGGTCTTCATGTCGGCGCCGGTGTCGCGCATGGTGCGGATCACCTTGTCGAGCGAGACGAAGTGGCTGCCGTCGCCCTTGAGCGCCATGCGCGCGGCGTTGACCGCCTTGACCGAGGCCATCGCGTTGCGCTCGATGCACGGCACCTGCACCAGTCCGCCGATCGGGTCGCAGGTCAGGCCGAGGTTGTGCTCCATGCCGATTTCGGCGGCGTTCTCCACCTGCCGCACGCTGCCGCCCAGCACCTCGGCCAGCGCGCCGGCCGCCATCGAGCAGGCCACGCCCACTTCGCCCTGGCAACCGACCTCCGCGCCGGAAATCGACGCGTTCTCCTTATACAGGATGCCGATGGCGGCGGCAGTGAGCAGGAAACGCACCACGCCGTCGTCGCTGGCGGCGGGAATGAAGCGGGTGTAGTAGTGCAGCACCGCCGGGATGATGCCGGCTGCGCCGTTGGTCGGCGCGGTGACCACGCGGCCGCCGGTGGCGTTTTCCTCGTTGACCGCCAGTGCGTAGAAGCTGATCCAGTCGAGGATGGTGAGCGGATCGCGCAGCGCCGCTTCCGGGTGGCTGGAGAGCTTGCGGTAAAGTTCGGCGGCGCGGCGCTTCACCTTCAGTCCGCCGGGCATGACCCCTTCGCGTTGCGAGCCGCGCCGCACGCAGGCCTGCATCACGTCCCAGATCTGCAGCAGGCCCGCACGGATGTCGGCCTCGCTGCGCCACATCTTCTCGTTTTCCAGCATCAGCTGGCTGATCGTCAGCCCGTGGGTTTCGCACTGCTCCAGCAACGCCTTGCCCGACTTGAACGGGTAGGGCAGCGCGGTGGTGTCGGCCACGATGCGGTCCGCCCCGGCCGCTTCCTCGTTCACCACGAAACCGCCGCCGACCGAATAGTAGACCTTGCTCGCCAGCTCCTCGCCGTTGTGGCCGTAGGCGGTGAAGCGCATGCCGTTAGGGTGGTAGGGCAGGGTTTCGCGCCGGTAGAGGATCAGGTGCTCCTTTTCGTGGAAGACCACCGCGTGGCGGCCGAGCAGGGTCAGTTCGCCCGCCGCGCGGATGGCCGCGACGCGCGGCTCGACACTGTCGGTGTCGACCGTGTCCGGTTCCGCGCCTTCCAGCCCCAACAGCACCGCCACGTCCGAGCCGTGGCCGCGACCGGTCGCGCCTAGCGAGCCGAACAGTTCGGATTTCACCGTGGCGGTTTTTTCCAGCAGGTCGTTGGCGGCCAGGCCGTTGGCGAAGCGCGCGGCCGCCCGCATTGGTCCGACGGTGTGCGAGCTGGACGGTCCGATGCCGATTTTGAACAAGTCGAATACGCTGATGGCCATTGGTGTCTCTCCATTTCCTCATGTGCCGTGCGCCGGTGGAGTCGTGTCCGGCAGAGCGGTCTGACGCCGCTTCTGCTTGGACATTCCCGGCTTGTCGATGGCAGCGAGCATGTCACAAATTCGGGCGGACATTGTCCTGACTTCCATGGCCGAAAAATCGAATGGAATTGCCTTTGGCGTGGGGTGACGGGTGTGGTATCCGCTTGTAATTAAGGCGATGGCCGACGGCGGGATCAGCGCCCGGGGGGCTGCCTGGCCTGAACGAGCATGACTAGGGTGCAGGCGAGCACGGCGGCGGCGATGCCGCCCAGCAGCATCGGGCCATCGAGCGCGGCAAAGCCGAACAGGGCCGCCACGCCCGGCACCAGCACCGCCAGCCCCAGCAGCAGCAGCGTGGTGGCGCCGATCCGGCCCAGCCAGGGGTTGGGAGCCCACCAGCTGCTGCGGTTGCACAGCGCGAGGCCGAGATTGCCGACCACCAGCACCACGAAAGCCACGGTCCGGGCGATGTCGGCGCCGGCGCGCGCGTCGGCTGTGCGGTAGGCCAGCAGGGCCGCCAGCAGGACCGTCCCGCCCTGCAGCAGGCTGCGCCAGAAGGTGCCGCGGCGGAACAGCGCTTCCCCTTGCGCGCGTGGCGGCCGGCGCATCAGGCCGCGCGGCGCCGGCTCGGCCTCGAACACGATGGAGCAGACCGGGTCGATCACCAGTTCCAGAAACACGATGTGGGCCGGCAGCAGGATCAGCGGCCAGCCGAACAGCACCGGCGCCAGCGCCAGCCCGACCAGCGGCAGGTGGACGGCGATGGTGTAGCGCACCGCGCGCAGCAGGTTGTCGTAGATCAGCCGGCCCTGCCGCATGGCGGCGACCACGGCGGTGAAATCGTCGTCCAGCAGGATCAGGTCGGCGGCCTCGCGCGCGACTTCGGCGCCGCGCTGGCCCATGGCGATGCCGATGTGGGCGGACTTCAGCGCAGGGGCGTCGTTGACGCCGTCGCCGGTCATCGCCACCACCTCGCCATTGGCCTTGAAGGCGTCGATCAGCCGCAGTTTTTGCAAAGGGGCGATGCGGGCGAACACGCTGACGCGCCGGACCCGCTCGCGCAGCTGCGGCTCGTCCAGCCGGTTGAGGTCGTCGCCGGACAGCACCTCGTCGGCGGCAATGCCGGCGTCGCGCGCAATCGCCCTCGCGGTGGCGGGGTAGTCGCCGGTAATCATCACTACCCGCACGCCGGCGGCCCGGCATTCGGCGATGGCGGCGGGAACTTCCGGCCGGACCGGGTCGGCCAGCGCGATCAGGCCCAGCAGCTCAAAGTCGAAGTCGTGCTGACGATCCGGCCACGGATGGCCGGCCGGCGCCCGAGCCCGGGCCACCGCCAGCACCCGCAGGCCATGGCCGGCCAGGCGCGCGGCGCGGGCCAGCAGGCGGGTGCGTTGTTCCGCGGGCAGGCGGCACAGCTCGGCGACCGCCTCGGGGGCGCCCTTGCTGGCGATCAGGCCGTCGTGGCCTTCGGTCTGCTGCCACAGGTGCGACATGGCCAAGAGATCCGGGCTCAGTTCGTATTCGCGGCTCAGGATCCAGTCCGGGTGCAGGTGTTCGGTGTCGGTCAGCGAGGCCTGGCCCAGGCGGTGAAAGGCCTGTTCCATCGGGTCGAACGGCTCGATCTCGCTGGCGAGGATGCCGTATTCGAGCAGCAGGTGGCAGGCTTCGGGCAACTGGCGGGTGTCGTCGTCGACCTCGAACACCGCGTCGTCCACCATCAGCGCGCGCACCGACATCTGGTTGCGGGTCAGGGTGCCGGTCTTGTCCACGCACAGCACGCTGGTCTGGCCCAGCGTTTCGATCGCGTTGAGGCGGCGGGTCAACACCCGCTGCTGCGCGATGCGGCGCGCGCCCAGCGCCATGAACACGGTCAGGATGACCGGAAACTCCTGCGGCAGGATGCCCATCGCCAGCGTGATGCCGGCCAGGAGGCCCGTCGTCCAGTCGCCGCGCTCCAGCCCGTACAGCACCACCAGAACCGTGCACAGCCCCAGTCCGATGGCGGCAAAGCGGCGCACGAAGCGCCGGGTTTCGGCCTGCAGCGGCGAGGGCGGGTCGTGCAGTTCGTCCAGCGAACGGCCGATCTTGCCCAGTTCGGTGCGGAGGCCGGTGGCGGTGACGCGCAGCTGGCCCTGCCCCTGCGTCACCATGGTGCCGGCGTACAGCGAACGGCCGTTGGGGTCGGGCGCGGCCGGGTTCTTGTGGACCGGGACGGATTCGCCGGTCAGTAGCGATTCGTCCACCGACAGTTCGTTGGCGACCAGTACGTCGCCGTCGGCAACGATACGCTCGCCTTCCGCCACCAGCAGCACGTCGCCGGCCACGATCTGCTCAGCGTTGAGGGTCTGGACGATGCCGTCGCGCAGCACCCGCACGCGCGGGGCCGACAACTGGCGCAGCGAGTCGAGCACCCGTTCAGTGCGGCGGGTCTGCAGGACGGTCAGGACGATGATGGCGAGGACGAAGCCGAGCAGCAGCAGGGCTTCGCGCGTGTCGCCGATCAGGAGGTAAATGGCGCCGGCGGCGAGCAGCAGCAGGAACATCGGCTCGCCGGCCACGTCGAGCACTAGCCGGAGCAGGGTGTTGCGCGGAGTGGCGTCGATGCGGTTGGGGCCGTCGGCGGCGAGACGGGTGGCGGCTTCAGTCGAACTCAGGCCGCCGGGCTGGGCTGCGGGTGACGGTGAGGCGGGTGTGGGCATCGCGGCAATCCGGGAGGCATTGGACTGAGGATAGCCGAGTTGCCTGGGCAGGGGCGAGGAGAGGGCTTGGCCGGAGCGGCATCCGCTTCCGGCGCGGCGGGTGAAGCTGCCGCGTCGCGATTGGGCGCGCGCTTGTCATTCCGCCGACGCAGCACCC
>JASLDQ010000127.1 GCA_030151505.1 Chromobacteriaceae bacterium | reverse complement strand
CAGCTTGGGGACAGCGGAGAACTGGTCAACCCCAAGGTGATCGAACATCATGCAGAGGCCTTCACCAAGATCAGCAAAATGTTGCTCCTCCGCCTAATGCAGACGGCGTGACCGGCGTGGTCGGAGCGACGTTAGCTAGGCGAAGCGGCAGACAACGAGCAGATAGGCCGGCCTCGGGACACACGCGCAAAAACGGCGCCAGAGATTACTCTCTGGCGCCGTTTTATCCGGCTAGCGGAGCGGCATTGTGTCAGCCCAGGGCGCGGGCGATAAACGCCGGGATGACCGTTAGCGATCTTCCCGGCGAGAATCTTCTGGCAAGCGGATCAGTGCACCGCCGGCTGACGGGTCAGCAACGTCAGCAGCCCGGCGATTTTTTCGCGCAGTTCGCGACGGTCAACGATCATGTCGATTGCCCCCTTCTGCAGCAGGAATTCGGCACGCTGGAAGCCTTCCGGCAGGGTTTCGCGCACGGTCTGTTCGATCACGCGCGGACCGGCAAAGCCGATCAGCGCGCCGGGCTCGGCCACCACCACGTCGCCAAGGAAGGCGAACGACGCCGACACGCCGCCCATGGTCGGATCGGTCAGCAGTGAGATAAACGGCAGCTTCTTGTCGGTGAGTAGCTGCAGCGCGGCGCTGGTCTTGGCCATCTGCATCAGCGAACTCAGGCCTTCCTGCATCCGGGCACCGCCCGAGGCCGACACGCAGATGAAGGGGCTGCCCGTTTCCACCGCAGCCCGCACGCCGCGCACGAACCGTTCGCCGACCACCGAACCCATCGACCCGCCGATGAACTTGAATTCGAACGCAGCCACCACGACCGGCAGCGAGTGGATCGCGCCCTGCATCACTACCATCGCGTCGTCTTCGCCGGTTTGCGCTTGCGCGGCATCCAGACGTTCCGGATAGCGCTTGCTGTCCTTGAACTTGAGGATGTCGATCGGCTTGATCTCGGCGCCGATTTCGAAACGGCCTTCGGGATCGAGCATGGAATCCAGCCGCGCGCGCGCGGACAAGGGGTGGTGGTGACCGCACTTGGGGCACACATGCAGATTGCTTTCAAGGTCGGTGTAGTACAGCACCGCTTCGCACGCCGCGCACTTGCTCCACAAACCCTCGGGGACGTTGGAGCCCTTGGAGGCACTGTCTTTTTTATTGATCTTGGGCGGCAGCAGCTTGTTGAGCCAGCTCATCGCATCTCCTGAAAACGAAAAAGGCCCGTGCCTCGCAGGCACAGGCGAAATGAATGGAATGAATCCTCAGGCATCCAGCGCCGTACGGATTTCGGCCAGCAACGCGCTCAGACGGCTTGCCGCCTGTGCCGGACCGGCATCCTGGATTTCCTGCACCAGGCGCGAGCCGATCACCACCGCATCGGCCACCGCGCCGACCTGGCGGGCGGTCTTGCCGTCTCGGATGCCGAATCCCACGCCGATCGGCAGGTTCAGGTACTGACGCAGCTCGGTCACTTTACGTGCGACTTCGGCGGTATCCAGCGCGCCGGAGCCGGTCACGCCCTTGAGCGACACATAGTAGACATAGCCGCTCGCCAGCGCAGCAGCAGCCTTGATCCGACTGACGGGCGTCGTCGGCGCGATCAGGAAAATCGTGGCCAGCCCGGCCGCCTTGAGGACGGCAGCATAGTCCGCGCTTTCTTCCGGCGGGCAGTCCACTGTCAGCACGCCATCGACGCCGGCGGCGGCGGCGTCCCGGGCAAAGGCTTCGTAACCCATCGCTTCGATCGGGTTGAGATACCCCATCAGCACCACCGGAGTTTCCGCGTCAGTACGACGGAAATCTCCGACCAGACGGATGACGTCGGTGAGGCTGACGTTGTGGGCCAGCGCGCGTTCACTGGCGGCCTGAATCACCGGGCCGTCGGCCATCGGATCGGAAAACGGGATGCCGAGTTCGATCACGTCGGCCCCGCCGCGCACCAGCGCATGCATCAGTTCGACGGTTTGGGACGGATGCGGATCGCCGGCGGTGATGAAGGGGATCAGGGCCTTCTTGCCCTCTCGGGCGAGCGCGGACAGCCGCGCGTCGATGCGGTTCATAGTGTCCTTCACAGTTCGATGCCGGCGAGGGTCGCCACGGTGTTGATGTCCTTGTCGCCGCGGCCGGACAGGCAGACCAGGATGCTCTGCTCGGGCGACATGGTGCGGGCCAGTTTCATCGCGTGGGCGATGGCGTGGCTCGATTCCAGCGCCGGGATGATGCCTTCGAGCCGGCACAGGGCATGGAAGGCTTCCAGCGCCTCATCGTCGGTCACCGCCACGTATTCGGCGCGGCCGATGTCCTTGAGGTAGGAGTGCTCGGGGCCGACGCCCGGATAGTCCAGCCCGGCCGACACCGAATGGGTGGCGGAAATCTGGCCGTTGTCGTCCTGCATCAAATAGGTACGGTTGCCGTGCAGCACCCCAACCTTGGCGTTGGCGGTCAGCGGCGCGGCGTGGCGGCCGGTGTCGATGCCGTCGCCGCCGGCTTCGACGCCGATGATGCGCACGCCCGGTACATCGATGTACGGGTAGAACATGCCGATGGCGTTGGAGCCGCCGCCAACGCAGGCAACGACGGCGTCCGGCTGGCGACCGATCATTTCCGGCATCTGGATCTTGGACTCTTCGCCGATCACGGTCTGGAAGTCGCGCACCAGCATTGGATAGGGATGCGGGCCGGCGGCGGTGCCGATGATGTAGTAGGTACTGTCGATATTGCTGACCCAGTCGCGCATGGCCTCGTTCATCGCGTCCTTGAGCGTCTTGCTCCCGGACTCGACCGGCACGACGGTGGCGCCGAGCAATTTCATGCGGAACACATTGGGCGACTGACGTTTGACGTCTTCCGACCCCATGTAGACCACACACTCCATCCCGTAACGCGCGGCCACGGTGGCAGAAGCCACGCCGTGCTGGCCTGCGCCAGTTTCGGCGATGACGCGCTTCTTGCCCATGCGGCGGGCCAGCAGGGCCTGGCCGATGGTGTTGTTGACCTTGTGCGCGCCGGTATGGTTGAGGTCTTCGCGCTTGAGGAAAATTTTGGCGCCGCCGGCGGCTTCGGTCAGGCGGCTGGCGAAGTAGACCGGGCTCGGCCGGCCCACGTAATGCTTGAGCTCGTAATGAAACTCCTGCATGAAGGCGGGATCGGCCTTGGCCTTTTCATATTCCTGTTTCAGTTCGTCGAGCGCCGTCATCAGCGTCTCGGCAACGAATACTCCCCCGTGCCGGCCGAAATGGCCCCGGGCATCGGGCATGTCATACGGATGCATCGCGAACTCCTGAAATGAATGCCGCGATCTTCGCGGCGTCCTTGATTCCCTTGGCGGCCTCCACGCCGCTCGACACATCGACGGCCGCCGGGCGGGTGGTCCGGACGGCATCGGCAATATTGCCCGGCTCCAAGCCGCCGGACAGGATCAGCGGCAACGGCAGATCGGCCGGGATGAGCTTCCAGTCGAAGGTGGAACCGGTTCCGCCCGGCTGGCCGGCGACGAAGGCATCGCATAAAAGGCCGCGGGCATCGTGAAATTGTCTGGCGCATTCTACCAAATCCAGCCCCGGCCGGACGCGTACCGCCTTCAGATAAGGGCGACGGAAGCTGCGGCAGAAGGCGGGGGACTCATCGCCGTGAAACTGGAGCACGTCGACCGGCAGCGCTTGCAGCACGGCGTCGACTTCCTCGGCGGTCGGATCGACAAACAGGGCAACCACGCTCACGAACGGCGGCAGCGCCGCAACCACGGCGCGCGCCTGTTCCAGCGTCACGTTGCGCGGGCTTCGGGGGTAGAACACCAGCCCGATGGCGTCGGCGCCCAGCCGGGCGCACAGGCTGGCGTCGTCGGGACGGGTGATCCCGCAGATTTTGATGCGTGTGATCATGTTCTTTCTCGGGATAGGTCGCGCGACTCAGAAGCAGACCCTGACTTCCGCCGCCGGCAGGCCGAACCTGTCCGGATAGCCCACACCGGTCAGGTAGAGCCCGTCCGGCATGAAGGTCGGCGGGGCGCTGGTGCGGTCGCGCGCGGCCAGCAGTTCGGCCATCCAGCCAGGGGGATGCGCGCCCTTGCCGACATAGACCAGTGCGCCGACCAGATTGCGCACCATGTGGTGCAGAAAGGCGTTGGCGCGCAAGTCGAAACGGATCAGGCCATTGTGTTCGCTGATGTCGAAGCGGGACAACTGCTTGACCGGGCTCTTGGCCTGGCATTCGGCGGCGCGGAAACTGGAAAAGTCATGTTCGCCCAGCAACAGCGCGGCGGCTTCCTGCATGGCAGCCACATCCAGCGGGGAATGGAACCACCCTACCCTGCCGGCGGCCAGCGCCGGTCGCACCGGATGGTTGAGCAGGTAATAACTGTACGAACGCGAAAAGGCGGAAAAGCGAGCGTGGAATTCGCCATCCACCACCTGCGCCCACAGCACCGCGATACCGGACGGCAGAAAGCGGTTGACCCCGCGCACCCAGGCATTCATCGGGCGAGAGACGCCAGAGTCAAAATGCACGACCTGCTGCGCGGCGTGCACGCCGGCATCGGTGCGGCCTGCGGCGATGACAGATACCGGGTGACAGGCGATGCTGGCCAAGGCCGACTGCAACGCATCCTGCACGGTATTGCCATGCGGCTGCGACTGCCAGCCAGATACACCGCGTCCGTCGTATTCGAGCCCGAGCGCGATTCTCATGCCAGCCACACCGCGATTACCGTTACGACCGCTGCCACCAGCACCACCCCGTCCAGCCATTGAAATGGCAGCAATTGTAGCGTCAATCGCTCGTCCTTGCCCGCCTCGCCGGCCTGCTCGGTCGCCAGCTCCTGCCACAGCATCGCCAATCCTGCGTCACGCCGGCCCAGCCACGCTTCGGCCTCGCGCAAGGCCAGCCACAACCGGACGGCTATCGTATTCACGTCCAGCCCCAGCCGCCGAAACGGCAGCAAGAGCGTGATCAGTCCGGCCAGCTGGCCTTCGCGCGGAAGAAAGTCCAGCAGCCATTTGATCAGGCAAAGCAGAACGACGATGCGCAGAGCATGGATCGCGCCCTGCTGAAGGCCCTGCCAGCTGGGCGCGTACACCGAGGCCCAGACCGGATCCCCCGGGACGCTCCAGGCAAAGGCGGCCAGTAGAACCAGCAGCAGCCAGCGCACCCGCCTCAAAGCCCCTGCCAGCAAGGCGGTTGACCGCCGGGCCAGCAACAGCATGGCGGCGGCGGCGCCTGCGGCGAGCAGCGGCAGGGACAACGGTGCAAGCATGAGCGCCACGGCCAGCCAAAGCAGCAGCAGGGTCGAGGGATGCAGACGGGTATGGCGGATGGTCATCGGCAAACAAGAAAAAGCGACGCGCCCGGGCTGGGCGCGTCATGAATGGCTAAAGGCAGCGATTGTCGGCGGTCAGAGTTTTGCGAGCAATGCCTGAGCCTTGGCTTGCTGCGTCTCGCTGCCGCCGGCCATGACTTCGTCGAGAATCTCGCGCGCTCCCTCGGCGTCCCCCATGTCGAAATACACCTGGGCCAGATCGAGTTTGGTGCTGACCGGATCGTTGCTGTCGACGTCGAGCATGGCGGAGTCCAGATCGAGCGAAAGATCTCCGGATACCGCCGGTGCGTCTGGCTGCTTTTCTTTCGGCCTGTCGATTTCCTCGAGGTGGAAATCGAAGTCCAGCAAGCGGTCTGGTTCTTCTTCGGCAACGGGTTCCGGTTCCGGAGGAGGCGCGACAACGGCCGGGGCCGGCTGCACCTCGACCGGCGCGGGCGGCGGCGCCACCACGGCGGGTTCGCCCAGCATTGCCAGAAAATCGTCCTCGACCGACACGGCAGGAGCGCTTGCAGTCGAGCGGGATACCGCCGCCGCCAGCAGTTCCGTGTCGATTGCGTCCAATTCGTCGCCGGTGGTGGCCGCTTCGGCCGGAGCAGCCGCGCTGTCGGCGCTGGGCTCGACTGCTTCCACGGCCGGCAACGCCGCTTGATACAGCGGATTGGCGGGATCAAGCCTCAAACCCAGCTTGGCCGCCCGGGACCAGTTTTCGCCGTCGCCACGGGTCTGTTCGTGCAGGATGGCCGCTTCGTCGTTGAAAGCCTGCACGTCAGCACGGTTGGCCAGCAAATCCAGCAGGGCCAGACGGATATCCTGACGAGCCGGGTCGGCCAGCAATGCGGTACGAAGTACCGTTTCGGCTTCGACTTCGTGACCGGAGGCAACCAGGTTGTCCGCCTCTGCAATCGGATCGGAGATGTCCTCGATCAGCGCCTCCGGCGCCAGGGCCTCGGGCTCCGGCACGAGCGAGGCAAGCGACGGCGCTTCGACGACGGCCGGCTCCTCGAGCGGTGCACCGGTTGCCGCGTCATCAAGCGGGCTTCCCTGGACTGCGGCGCGGCGGCGGCGCCACGCCCAGCCGAGCCCGCCGGCCAGCAACAGGGCCGCTGCCCCGCCTGCGCCATAGAGCACTGTGTCTTGGTGATCCGGCTGGTCCGGAACCGTGGCCGGCGGCTTCACGGCCGGGACTGCAACGGGGGCTTTTTGCTTGATCTCGGTAATCTGCTTTTCCAGCTCGGCGATGCGGGCATTGGCGTTCTTCAGCGTCTGCTCGCGCATCACCGCCTCTTCCTCGAGCTGTGCCAGCCGGTCCTTCCCGTCAATGGTTTTGTCGCTCGCCCGGCTAAGCCTGAGCACATCCTTGACGAGGGTGTCCTCCGACTCCGTGGCAGCGGGCGGAGCCGCGGCAATCTTGCCCTTGCCGGCATCCGCCGTTGCCGGCGCCTCAGGCGTCCGACTAGCCGCATCGGCGACGTCGAGCGCGTGCTGGCGCCAGTCGCCCTGCCATTTTTTGACGGCTTCGGCCGCGTCGGCGCGCGAGACCGATTTGGTCGTTTCTGCGGACGGCACGTTCAGCGTACGGCCGGCGATCAGCGCATTGGGATTGCCGGCGATGAATGCCGACGGGTTGGCCCGGTACAGCGCCAGCATGGACTGGGCCGTGCTGCTGCCATCCGGACGCAGGCGGGTCGCCAGATGG
>JASLDQ010000056.1 GCA_030151505.1 Chromobacteriaceae bacterium | reverse complement strand
GTGACGTTTTCCTTCGCCTCGACCGTCTTGCCGCTGGCGTCCTTGAGCGACACGGTATAGGTGATGACCCCGCCATCCTCGCTGACCTGGTTGGTTGCAGCCAGATGGGCCGTCACGGTGTCGACGGTGTCCTCGATCCGGGTCACCGCCGGGGTCTTGTCCACCGTCAGGTTCTCGAAGTTGCCGCCTTCGGCACGGTCGATGGTCACGCTGATGTCGCGCGCGTCCTTGTACACGTCGTCTTCGTTGGCCACCGCCTTGTCCACCGTGCCGACGGTCGCGCCGTCGGCGATGGTGATGGTCTGGCCGTTGCTCAGCGTCACCGTCACCGCGCCTTGCGCCGGCTTGTCCAGCGTCGCGGTGTAGACGATGGTGCCGCCCGCTTCGGTCAGCACCGGCGTGGCGCTCAGGTGCACCTTCACTTCGTCGACGGTGTCGATGATGCCGCCGGTGCCGGTCGCACTGGAGGCCGCACCGTTGACGGTCAGGGTGAAGTCTTCGCGGCCTTCGCGATAGACGTCATCCATGGTTTCGACCCGAACGAGGAAACTGCCATTGCCCGGCGGAACGGAAATATTGCCGCCGACAACAGTGGTCCAGGTGCGGCCGCCGTCGAACGAGACTTCCATGCCGGGAGCGAAATCCTGCCCCATTTGGGCTTTGCCGCTGGCAAGAACGAGATTCAGATCAGTGAATCGGCCTGCAGGATTGCTGAGGGTGACGGTAAAGGTGACCGGGCTTCCTTCCGGAACGTCCATGCCGGTCACGCCGACAACATTGGCGGAGAGGGGCTCGGCCACGGTGCTGCCACCATTGCCGAATGATTCGGGCACTTCGGGGGTGAAATTGCGCGCCGGCTCAAGGCCGAGGGGGGAGATGTTTTCGACGATACGGGAGAGGCGGACAAAGCTGTGCCCACCATCTGCACCGCCGGCGGTCAGGCCCGCGGCGGTTTCTTCAAGCTGCGCCAGCGGATCCTGGTTGTTCTCGATGGCGGCGAGAGTGCGCTGCACATCGGCATCGATGGGAGCCAGCGCGGCTTCGGTGGCGTCCACCGCTGAAGGGGTCATCACCTCTTCGGCCAGGAGCACTTCGCGGCCGCCATCGAGGCTGACGATTTCGCCATCGGCTCGGGCGAATGTCAGGGTCGCACCCTGTTCCAGCACCAGCTTTTCGCCGGCTTCCAGGCTGTCGCCCTGCTTCAGCATCCGTACGGAACCGTCTGCGGCAACCGCTCTGACGGCTCCTTGAATGGAAATGACCTGCCCTGCGTTCGATGCTGCCATTGCCGCTGCTCCTAGATCGGGGTGATACCTGAGACGATATCAAGCGGCTATGACAAAAACATCGGACAAAAGGGCAGGTCGAGGGAAACGTAGCGCCGGATCAGACCGGTTCGTGACTGGTGGTGAGTTTCAGCATCAATTGCAGGCGGTCGCCAACACCGAATTTCTGGAACAGCGAGGTCAGGTGCGTTTTGACTGTCCGTTCGGCAATGTCGAGTTCCTTGGCAATTTCCTTGTTCGACAACCCGCGTCGCAAAGCTTCGATCACCTCGGCTTCGCGCGTCGAGACCTTGCCGCGCCAGTCGCCGCGATCGGCGGCCATGGCCTGTTCGCTGAAACGCTGGCAGAACCGCAACATGATGTCACGTCCGATCCAGGACGAACCGGCCCGCACGGTCGCCACGATCTGCTGCAGGGTCTGGGCGCTGGAATAAGCATGGGCATAACCCATCGCCCCCCTCTGAAGCCAGGCCATCGCGTCTTCGTCCCTGGGGACGGATGCCAGCGCAATGACACGGAAGCGCCGGCACAGCGCATCCCAGTCGACGTCGACAACGCCATCGGCCGGTTTGAGACACGCCAGATCCAGCAGGACCAGACTGCCATCCGGCTTTCCGTCCAGAAGCGCCGGGCTGGCCAGCACCACGGGAGTCAGGCCGGGCAAGGCACGCGACCATTCCCCGACTAGACCGGCGCCATCAGTGATGAAAATGGTTGCTGACATCTTCAACGCTCCCGTAAAGCTTCGGCCTTGGCACGCAGGACCGGCTTGAGTAGATAGGAAAGAATGGTTTTCTTGCCGGTCATGATGTCCACCTGCGCCACCATGCCCGGGATGATCGGCAGCTTGTCCTCGCCCAGTGCGGCGCCCTTGGTGCGCACCTTGACGATGTAGAAAGCGTTGCCCTTTTCGTCGGTGACCGTATCGGCGCTAATGGTTTCGACCTGGCCTTCCATGCCGCCGTAGATGGTGTAGTCATAGGCGCTGTAGCGCACGATGGCTTTCTGCCCCGGGTGCAGGAAGGCGATATCCCGCGGCGACATCCGGGTCTCGAGCAAGAGGGACTGGTCCCGCGGCACGATTTCGACGATATCCTTGCCCGGCTGCACGACGCCGCCGATCGTGTTCACGTACAAGCGCTTCACTTCGCCATTGGTCGGCGAGCGGACTTCGGACAGCTTGACCTTGTCCTCCAGCGCCACACTGCCCTCGGACAGGCTGTTGATCTTGGACATGGTTTCCGACAAGTCGGCGCTGGCCTTGTTGCGGAACATCAGCTCGACTTCCTGGGTCTTGCGGCTGGCCTCATCGATGGCGGACCGGATTTTCGGCATCTGCGCCGAAGCCTGGTCCCGCTCGCCGCGATAGCGCGCAACGTCGCGCTCCAGCCGCATCAGGTCGACGTCGGACACGGCCCCGACGTCCTTGAGGGGACGCGTCACCGCCAGCTCCTTGGCGGTCAGGTTGTAGCTCTGCGATGCCTGCTCGTAGCGGGCCTTCACTTCCTGGAGTTCCTGCGAACGCTGCATCTGCTGCTGTTTGGCGATCGACAGACTGGCGTCCAGCTCCATGCGGTAGGAGTTGTAGAGGTTCAGTTCCTGCAAGGCGATTTCGGGGGCTTGCTTCTGCACTTCCGGCGGCATCTCCAGCGGTTTTTCCTCGGCAATCGCCCTCAGGCGCGCGGCCTTGGCCAGCAGCGACAGATACTGAGCCTGGTTTTCCCGCAGGGAAGAGACGAAACGGGTGTTGTCGACCTTGAGCAGCAACTGCCCCTTCTTCACCACTTCGCCTTCGCGCACCAGGATTTCCGACACGACGCCGCCATCCAGACTCTGCAGGTGCTGGTTCTGGCCGGAAGGAATCACCTTGCCCTCCCCTCGCGAGACCTCGTCCACTTTGGCGAAGGCCGCCCACAACAGGGCGACGACGAACACGCCGAAGACGCTCCAGACGAAAATCCGGGGCCGGTGGGGTTTCTGCTCGAAGATGGCCCAATCCGCATCGGTGGCAAAATCGCCACGGTCGGCCAGGTCCCGCGCAGCGGCCCAGTCCATCAGGCGTTCCCAGTACGGAGCGGTCTTCAGTTGACCACGCGCGATCAGGTTCTGGAATTTCTGTTTGATGCTCATACCGAAGCCGCTCCGACCTTCCCGCTTTGCAAGGCGGCAATCACTTTGTCTTTGGGACCATCCGCAACGACCTGCCCCTGATCCATCACGATCAGGCGATCGACCATCGCCAGGAGGTTGTTGTGGTGGG
>JASLDQ010000028.1 GCA_030151505.1 Chromobacteriaceae bacterium | reverse complement strand
TCGAGCTTGGCCAGCTCGACCTGGCGGCGCGCCTCGTCCTGGTCGCCGTCGAAAATCATCTGCTGCAGCTGCACCATGTCGGTCAGGCCGTAGCACAGCCAGCTGGTGGACGGCAGGCCGTCGCGGCCGGCCCGGCCGGATTCCTGGTAGAAGCCCTCCGGGCTCTTGGGCAGGTCGAGGTGGGCAACGAAGCGCACGTCGGGTTTGTCGATGCCCATGCCGAAGGCGACGGTGGCCACCATCACGATGCCGTCGTCGCGCAAAAAGCGCTTCTGGTTGGCCTCGCGCGTCGCCGCCGGCAGGCCGGCGTGGTAGGGCAAGGCGGCGATGCCGTTGCCGGCCAGCCATTCGGCGGTGTCCTCCACCCGCTTGCGCGACAGGCAGTAGACGATGCCGGACTGGCCCGGATATTCGGTTTCGATGAAGCGCAGCAATTGCTGCTTGGCCTGATGCTTCTCGATGACGTGGTAGGTGATGTTGGGACGGTCGAAGCTGGACAGGAAGATTTCGGCGCTGTCGAGCTTGAGGAAGTGGACGATCTCGTCCTGCGTCTGCGGGTCGGCGGTGGCGGTCAGCGCCACGCGCGGCACGGCGGGAAAGCGCTCGGCCAGCACGCCCAGCTGGCGGTATTCGGGCCGGAAATCATGGCCCCACTGGCTGACGCAGTGGGCTTCGTCGATGGCGAACAGGGCGATGTCGAGCTCGGCCAGCCAGTCGAGGAAGCGTCCACCCAGCAATCGTTCGGGTGCGACATACAGGAGCTTGAGCTCGCCCGTCCTCGCGGCGCGCGCCACTGCGCGGGCCTGTTCGACATCCTGGGTCGAATTCAGGTAGGCCGCCGCCACGCCCAGTTCCTGCAGCGAGGCGACCTGGTCCTGCATCAGGGCGATCAGAGGGCTGAACCCCACGGAGAGACCCTGGCGCAGCAAGGACGGAATCTGGAAGCACAGCGACTTGCCGCCGCCGGTCGGCATCAGTACCAGCGCGTGGCCGCCGCCGGCGACACGCGCAACAATTTCGGCCTGCCGGCCGCGAAACGCGGGGTAGCCGAAGACGTTCTGGAGAATTTGCTGCGCGGCGGACAGCAGGGAAGTGGAATCTTGCACCCGGCGATTGTACGGAAAAAGCCGCCATCAGTCCGGCCCGGCGGGGCGAAGCTGTCGCCAGCCCGGCCCGCCTGTGCCAAACTGCCGGGCATTGAAGCCCTTATTCTTCTGGCGAGACATGAACGTGAAATCCCGCGCATTCCTCATCTCCCTGGCCGCCCTGCTGGCGGCCGGCTGCGCCACCCATACCGGCCCCGGCGGCAGCGAATCGGCCACCGGCAAAGCCGGCGCAGCCCAGCAGGAAGCCGACTGGCAGAACCTCGGCGTCACCCCCAACGGCAACGTGATGAACGAGATCGACAAGCTGTCGATCAAGAAGCGCGGCAGCCTCGTGTCCTTCCGCGACCGCAAGACCATCTTCAACCTCAAGCGGGAAAACTACGGCGACACGCCGCGCCACAAGGTTTCGATCAACAACTGGCAGATCGACTGCCAGGCGCTGACCTACCGCCTGCTGGGCATGACGCTGTTCGACGAGAACAACCGGGTGGTGGCCAGCTATTCGTATAATGACAAACAGCTCAAGCCCGCCGCGATCATTCCCAACTCGGCGAGCTACCAGCAGATGCAGTTCGTCTGCGGCAAATAGACCAATTCTCGAAAGGCGGGGACAGCAATGGCGGCAATCAGGCGTGTGGTATTCAACCAGAAGGGCGGCGTCGGCAAATCGACCATCGCCGCCAACCTCGCCGCCGTCGCGGCCGCTTCGGGCCGGCGCGTGCTCGCCATCGACCTCGACCCGCAGGGCAACCTGTCGCACTACCTGATGGGCAATTCGACCGACCCCGCCGCGCCGACGCTCAACGATTTCTTCAACCAGATACTCAACTTCAGCCTGTTCGGCAAACAGACGCGCGAGTTCATCCACGCTTCGCCCTACCCCAACCTCGACGTGATGGTGTCGCACCCGGAACTGGGTGAACTCGCCGCCAAGCTCGAGGCGCGCTACAAGATGAACAAGCTGCGCGACGCGCTGAAAGAGCTGGAAAACGATTACGACGAAATCTGGCTCGACACCCCGCCGGCCCTCAACTTCTTCACCCGCTCGGCCCTGATCGCCACCGAACGCTGCCTGATCCCGTTCGACTGCGACGAGTTCTCCCGCCGCGCGCTCTACCAGTTGCTCGACAACGTCGGCGAAATCCGCGCCGACCACAACCCGGAACTGAGCGTGGAAGGCATCGTGGTCAACCAGTTCCAGCCGCGCGCCACCCTGCCGACCCGGCTGGTGGACGAACTCAAGAGCGACGGCCTGCCGGTGCTGGACGCCAGGCTGTCGAGTTCGGTCAAGATCCGCGAGTCGCACGACGCGGCCAAGCCGATGATCCACCTCGACCCGAAGCACAAGCTGTCGCAGGAATTCGGCGCGCTGTACCGCGAGCTGTCCACCCGCCTGCCGACCTGATCCCGCCCGCTCCCACCTGTCCGACACCGGTCCCGCGCCGGTGTTTTTGCGTCCGGCCCTCGGCATGCCGCCGCCAAGCCATACCCCTGATTTGCCATTCGGTTTACGTGCAGCACAATATATTCAAATATCATCAATACATATACATTAATAACAACAATCGATTATTTGATAGATAGATATTATGTAAATGTTATTGATATGGATTATGGCATCGGGTGTAATCCCCTGTCCCTTCACTGCTGTCAGCCCAGACCATGTTCAGGATATCCATTGCCCGAAAGCTGTCGCTCAGCTTCGCCTTCGTTCTCATCATCCTGACGCTGATGGTGATCGCCAGCGTGACTGCGCTCAACAAGATGAACGCAGCCGACAAGCTCAACGCCCATACCTACAAGACCATCGAGGAAGCCAACCGCCTGATGAGCGGTGTCCTCAATATCGAAACCGGCCAGCGGGGCTTTCTGCTGACCGGCGACGAGGCGTATCTCAACCCGCTGAACAACGGCAAGGTCACCGTCGAGGAGACGCTGAAAAACCTGCAGGAACTGACCGCCGGCAACGCGGCCCAGCAGGAGCGCCTGAAGGAAATCGCCGAGATTCGCGAGGAGTGGCTGGCCCACTCCATCCAGGTCTCGATCGAGCATCGGCGCGAACTACTGCCGACCTTCACCACCATTTCCACCCTGACCGAGATCCTGACCGACAGCCAGGGCACGAAGCAGGTCGACCGCCTGCGCGCCTTCATCGGCCAGCTCGTCGGCGCCGAACAGGTCGAACTGGCCCAGCGCGCCGCCGAGGCCGACACCCTGCGGACCGCGACCTTCGTCATCCTGATCGTGGGTGGCGGCATCGCGGTGGCGATCGGCATCGTCACGTCCATCACCCTGTCGCGCAATATCTCGACCCGCCTGCGTCACGCCGTGGAAGTGGCCGAGGCGGTGGCACGCGGCGACCTGACCGTGGAAGTCCAGCAACGCGGCGGCGACGAGATCGCCACCTTGCTGGGCGCCTTCTCCGACATGCAGCACAAGCTGGCCGGCATGATCGCCAGCATCCGCACCGGCGCCAGCCAGCTCGCCAGCACTTCGCAGGAACTGTCGGTCGCCTCCCGGCAGATCGCCCAGTCGAGCAGCGAACAGACCCGCGCGGCGGCGGCCACCGCGGCATCGGTCGAGCAGCTGACCGTCAGCATCGGCCACGTCAACGACAATGCCGCCGAAGCCCACCGCCTGTCGCAGCAGTCGGGCGAACTATCGGTCAGCTCCAGCCAGACCATCGAAGAGGCCGTGAGCGGCATCGAGGAAATCGCCGCGACCGTCACCAGCGCCGCCAACGAAATCGCCCAGCTGGAAACCCGCACCCGCGACATCTCGTCGATCATCGACGTGATCAAGGACGTGGCCGACCAGACCAACCTCTTGGCCCTCAACGCCGCGATCGAGGCCGCCCGCGCCGGCGAACAGGGCCGCGGCTTTGCCGTGGTGGCCGACGAGGTGCGCAAGCTGGCCGAACGCACCGCCACGTCGACCCGCGAGATTTCCACCATGATCGCGGCAATCCAGACCGACACCCGCGGCGCGGTCGCCACCATGCGCGCCGGGGTCGAGCAGGTCGGCCGCGGCGTGGAGCTGGCCAACCAGGCCGGTGCCGCCACCCGCGAAATCCACGCCGGCGCCGGACAGGTGGTCACCATGGTCAACACCATCTCGTCGACCCTGCACGAGCAGAGCCAGGCCAGCGCCGCCGTGGCCGGCAATGTCGAGCACATCGCCTCGATGGCCGAGCAGAACGGCAAGGCGATCATGGGCGCGGCCGCCGCGGTCGAGCACCTGCACGAGCTGGCCGACACGCTCAACCACTCGGCCTCGCAGTTCCGGCTGGCCTGATCGCCCCCCTCGCCGTCACGACGCCGCCCGCGCCACCGCCGGCGGCGTTTTTGCATCCCGGCCTGCCCGGCGAATCCCATGGTGTCGAATTACTGGCGCACGGGATGGCCGCACGGCTCGCCCCGCCCTGTGCGACGGGCGCGCATCCGTCAGCGCCCCCATCTGAGCGATCGCGCGATCCACGCGACGGGAAATGAAACGCCGCCAGCACATCGCTTACCGCCGAACCCTTGCAAGAATCCTGACGCGCTTAACGGAGTGGCGATCGCCTGAAGCGATGGGGAGGTTATCGTTGGGACCT
>JASLDQ010000322.1 GCA_030151505.1 Chromobacteriaceae bacterium | reverse complement strand
TTAAGCCCGGACTCTAAAGCTCTCGGCTACTGAAAGTGGGGGGACGTCGGCGACATGCTATCATCTACCTAGAAATGAAAAATGGCCTCCAAATTTGGAGGCCATTTGCTAATCGTGAGTGTAGAGAGTAGAGAGCAGAATCCCAAAAATCTAGAAAAGTGGGAAATATCTAGATATTCGTGGGATCCTACAACATCACAAGTCGATATTCCGTGCCATCAAGGCGTTGCTCTCGATGAAGGCGCGGCGTGGTTCGACTTGGTCGCCCATCAGTGTGGTGAATACGTCGTCGGCTGCCATCGCGTCCTCGATCTTGACGCGCAGGAGGCGGCGTACGCTCGGGTCCATGGTGGTTTCCCACAGCTGTCCCGGGTTCATCTCGCCCAGCCCCTTGTAGCGCTGGATGTTCATGCCGCGGCGTACTTCGCTCATCAGCCAGGCCAGTGCTTCGCTGAAGTCGGTGATGGTGCGGCCCTGTTCGCCGCGCTTGATCGAGGCGCCTTCGCGCAGCAGGCCGTCAAGCAGGGTGGAGGTCGACTTGATCTGGGTATAGTCGCTCGAGTCGACGAAGGTCTGGTCCAGGTAGGTCACCATGGCGTTGCCGTGCAGATGCTTGGTGATCTTGACCAGCCAGCCGTCGTTCTTCTCGTCGTGCAGGACGGCGAGGTCGATCTGTTCGCGGGCCAGTACCGTTTTCAGTGCCGCAACGGCCGCTTGTGCGCTGGCTTCGCTGTTCAGGTCGATGGCTGGAATCTTGAGCAGGGCGTTGAGCACGACCGGGTCGATGACCCGGCTTTCGCGTTCGATCACCGCCTGCGCCAGCAGGTACTGGCGGGCGATGGCGCCGAGCGCGTCGCCTTCCAGCGGCAGCGCGCCGTCGAAGGGGTAGAGGCGGGCGTTGTCGAGCGCGAGCTCCAGCAGGTACTGGTTGAGCTCGTTGTCGTCCTTGAGGTAGCGCTCGTTCTTGCCGTGCTTCATCTTGTACAGCGGCGGCTGGGCGATGTAGATGTGGCCGCGCTCGACCAGTTCCGGCATCTGGCGGTAGAAGAAGGTCAGCAGCAGGGTGCGGATGTGCGAGCCGTCCACGTCCGCGTCGGTCATGATGATGATGCGGTGGTAGCGCAGCTTGTCCGGGTTGTAGTCGTCCTTGCCGATGCTGGTGCCCATGGCGGTGATCAGCGTGGCGACTTCCTGGCTGGCCAGCATCTTGTCGAAGCGGGCGCGCTCGACGTTGAGGATCTTGCCCTTGAGCGGCAGGATGGCCTGGAACTTGCGGTCGCGGCCCTGTTTGGCCGAGCCGCCGGCGGAGTCGCCCTCCACCAGATACAGTTCGGACAGCGCCGGGTCTTTTTCCTGGCAGTCGGCCAGTTTGCCCGGCAGGCCCAGCCCGTCCATCACGCCCTTGCGGCGGGTGATTTCGCGGGCCTTGCGCGCGGCTTCGCGGGCGCGGGCGGCGTCGATGATCTTGCCGCAGATGATCTTGGCATCGGCCGGGTTTTCCAGCAGGAAATCGGCCAGCGCCTGGCCCACCACTTCCTGCACCACCGGGCTGATCTCGCCGGAGACCAGCTTGTCCTTGGTCTGGCTCGAGAACTTCGGGTCGGGAATCTTGACGCTCAGCACGCAGGTCAGGCCTTCGCGCATGTCGTCGCCGGCCGTCTCGACCTTGGCCTTCTTGGCCAGTTCGTTCTGTTCGATGTACTGGTTGAGCGTGCGGGTCAACGCCTGGCGCAGGCCGGTGAGGTGAGTGCCGCCGTCACGCTGCGGGATGTTGTTGGTAAAGCACTGGACCGATTCCTGATAGGTGTCGTTCCACTGCATCGCCACTTCGGCGGTCATGCCGTCCTTTTCACCGATGGCGTAGAACACCTTGGGGTGCAGCACCGACTTGTTGCGGTTCATGTACTCGACGAAGCCGGCCACGCCGCCGGAGAAGGCGAAGTTTTCTTCCTTGCCGGTGCGCTTGTCGGTCAGGATGATGCTGACGCCGTTGTTGAGGAAGGACAGCTCGCGGATGCGCTTGGCCAGGATCTCGTAGTGGAACTCGATCTTGCCGAAGGTGTCCTCGCTGGCGTGGAAGGTGACTTCGGTGCCGCGATGGGTGGTCTGGCCCAGCGTCTTGAGCGGGGAGATGACCTCGCCGCGGCGGAATTCGACTTCGTGCACGCGGCCGTCGCGCCAGATCTTGAGCTTGAGCCAGTCCGACAGCGCGTTGACTACCGACACGCCGACGCCGTGCAGGCCGCCGGAAATCTTGTAGCTGTTGTCGTCGAACTTACCGCCGGCGTGCAGCACGGTCATGATGACTTCGGCGGCCGAGCGGCCTTCTTCCGGGTGGATATCGGTCGGGATGCCGCGGCCGTTGTCCTCGACCGAGATCGAGTTGTCCGGGTGGATGGTGACGCGGATGGTGTTGCAGTGGCCGGCCAGCGCCTCGTCGATGGCGTTGTCCAGCACTTCGAACACCATGTGGTGCAGGCCGGTGCCGTCCGAGGTATCGCCGATGTACATGCCGGGGCGCTTGCGCACCGCGTCCAGCCCTTTCAGCACCTTGATACTGTCTGCACCGTATTCTTGTTCGCTCATGTCTTCACTTCTTGGGGAATGGGGGGCAGAAAGCCGCGCGCGGTGGCGGGCTCTCCGGGCGGGGCGGGCGAAGGGGCGAGCGTCGCGCCTTCAGCCCGGGCCGGGCCTGGTGCCTAGATCCGCATCGGCATCACGATGTACTTGAAGTTCGGGTTGTCCGGGATGGTGATCAGTGTGCTGCGGTTGCCGTCGCCGAAGGCGAGCTGCAGGGTGTCGACCGACAGGCTGGCCAGTACGTCCTGCAGGTAGGCAATGTTGAAGCCGATCTCGAGGCTGCCGCCCTGATAGGCGATTTCCAGCTCCTCCTCGGCTTCTTCCTGCTCGCTGTTGTTGCACTGGATGCTCATCTTGCCCGGCTGGATCGCCAGCCGCACGCCGCGGAACTTCTCGTTGGCCAGAATCGCCGCGCGGCCCAGCGCCTGCTGGAACTGCTGGCGCTCGATCAGGAAGATCTTGTCGTTGTCGAGCGGGATCACGCGGTTGTAGTCGGGGAACTTGCCGTCCACCACCTTGGACACGATCACGGTGCCGCCGAAGGTGAAGCGCACCTGGTTGGCCATCAGGTCGATGGTGATGGTGTCGTCGCTGTCGGCCAAGAGCTTCATCAGCTCGGTAATGGTCTTGCGCGGCAGGATCACCTCGGCCTTGGGCTGCTCGGCTTCGAGCGGCAGCTGGGCGTAGGCCAGGCGGTGGCCGTCGGTGGCGACCAGCTTGAGCAGACTGCCATCGGTGACGAACAGGAGACCGTTGAGGTAGTAGCGGATGTCCTGCACCGCCATCGCGTACTGCACCTTGGCCAGCAGCGCCTTGAAATCCTTTTGCGCCAGCGTCAGCGTGGCGGCGGCATCGTGCGACACCGACAGCAGCGGGAAGTCCTCGGCCGGCAGCGTCTGCAGGTTGAAGCGGCTCTTGCCGGCCTTCAGCGTCAGACGGGTCTCGTCGTGGTCGAAGGTGACGGTGGTCTTGTCGGGAATGGCGCGCAGGATGTCCGACAGCTTCTTGGCCGAGGTAGTCAGGCGGAAGTCCGGCCCGGCGATGGCTTCGGGGCTGGCGTGGGTGATCTGGATTTCCAGGTCGGTGGCGAGGAAGGTCACCGCGTCGCCCCGCTTTTCGATCAGCACGTTGGCGAGGATCGGCAGGGTATGGCGGCGCTCGACGATGCCGTTCACGGCGGAGAGCGGTTTCAGCAGTGCGTCGCGTTCGGCTTGCAGGATCTGCATGTCTGGTGACTCCCTCAGGTCAATTATTCAATCTGGTTAAATCAGTTCCGCAGCATTTGCAGCAGGACATTGTAATCGTGGGCGATGTCGCCGTCCGTTTCGCGCATCTCGTTGATGGTCTTGCATGCGTGCAGCACGGTGGTGTGGTCGCGCCCGCCGAAGGCATCACCGATATTGGGCAGGCTGAGCTGGGTCAGCTCCTTGGCTAGGGTCATGGCGACCTGGCGCGGTCGGGCAATGTCGCGCGTGCGCTTCTTGCTATGCATGTCGGACAGCTTGATCTTGTAATACTCGGCCACGGTCTTCTGGATATTGTCGACCGAAATCTGGCGGTTGCCGGCGGCGAGGATGTCCTTGAGCGCGTCCTTGACCAGCTCGAGCGAAATCGGCTGGTTGGAGAAGCGCGAGTAGGCCACCACCCGCTTGAGCGCGCCTTCCAGCTCGCGCACGTTGGAGCGTACGTTTTGGGCGATGAAGAAGGCGACTTCGTTGTTGAGTTTGAGGTTGTCCGCCTCGGCCTTCTTCATCAGGATCGCCACGCGCATTTCCAGCTCCGGCGGCTGGATTTCGACCGTCAGGCCCCAGCTGAAGCGCGAGATCAGGCGCTCGTCCATGCCTTCGATCTGCTTGGGATAGCTGTCGCAGGTCATGATGACCTGCTTGCCGCCTTCCAGCAGCGCGTTGAAGGCGTAGAAAAATTCTTCCATCGTCCGGTTCTTGCCGGCGAAGAACTGGATGTCGTCGATCAGCAGGAGGTCGAGCGAGTGGTAGTAGCGCTTGAACTCGTCGAAGGCCTTGTGCTGGTAGGCGCGCATGATGTCGGCCACGTAGCGTTCGGCGTGGATGTAGCGGATCTTGGCCTGCGGGTTCTTCTGGTAGACGTGGTTGCCGATCGCCTGGATCAAGTGGGTCTTACCCAGGCCGACGCCGCCGTACACGAAAAACGGGTTGTAGGTGCTGTCGCCGGGGTTGTCGGCGATCTGCATGGCCGCCGCGCGGGCGAGCTGGTTGCCCTTGCCGGTGACCAGGCTTTCGAAGGTGAAGCTCGGGTTGAGCCGGGTGCTTTCGTGGCCGCCGCCGATGGCCGGCTTGACCGTCGGCACCTTGATCGGCGCGGCGGGCGCGGGGGCGGCGACCGGGGCGCTGTCGGCCGCGTTGCCCATTGCCGGGCGGCTGACCGCCGGCGCGGCCGCGCCGGTGCTGGAGGCCGAGCCGGTGCCGATCCGCAACTCGACGATCACGTTGTCGCCGAATTGCTGCTGCGCCAGGGTTTCGACGCGCGCGAGGTAGCGGTCCTTGACGAAGGACAGTACGAAGCGGCTGGGCGCATAGAGCACCAGCCCGTCGTCGCTGGCTTCGCAGCGCAGCGGCTTGATCCACGTATTGAACTGTTGCGGGGACAGTTCTTCCTCGAAACGGGCGAGGCAGTGCGGCCAGAAGGTCTGCAAATCGGTCATCTTGAAGAGTACGGCAATGCCGCGCCGGGCGCGGAAGGGCGACGCCAAGCGCGTCGCCGGGAATCTGGAGCATCCGCGCGGCCAGGCCGGCACGGACAGGTAAGCCGCGTAGTTTACCGCGTTGCGGCCGAGTTATCCACAGATGACGGTGCGACATACGGTTGACAAACCCTTGGCGAAGCGATGTAATCTCGCGTTTATTTTCCGTTTCGAAATAGGGAATTACTTACATGAAGCGCACTTACCAACCGTCCGTCATCAAGCGCAAACGCACCCACGGCTTCCGCGCCCGCATGAAGACCCGTGGCGGCGCAGCCGTCATCCGCGCCCGCCGCGCCAAGGGCCGCGCCCGCCTCGCCGTCTGAAGTAGTTTTGACACTTCGCTTTCGCCGGGCGCAGCGTTTACTTAAAACGGATGAGTTTTCATCCGTTTTTCGTTTGCGCAACACGCGCAGCAACGCGTGGTTCCAGATACTGGTCGCGCCCAATACGCTGGGGCACGGCCGGGTCGGGCTGGTCGTGGGCAAAAAGGTCCACAAGCGGGCGGTGCGCCGTAACTATATCAAGCGGGTCGTGCGCGAGACGTTCCGCACCGGACCGGCCGCGCAGGTGCCGTGCGATTTCGTGGTGCGCGCCAAGCAGCCGTTCACCCGGGCCGAATACGCCGACGTGGTGCGCGGACTGAACGTCCTGTTTGCGAAGCTCTCCCCATGTCGCGTATCTTCCTCGCGCTGATCCGGTTCTACCAGCTGGCGATCAGCCCGTGGCTGCCGCCGCGCTGCCGTTTTCAGCCAACCTGCTCGCAGTACGCCATCGAGGCGATCCGCAAGCACGGCGCGGGCCGCGGCGGCATGCTGGCCGTCCGGCGGATTTGCCGTTGCCACCCCTGGGGCGGCAGCGGCTACGATCCGGTCCCCTGACTCCCTATTCATTCCACCCGTTACCTAAAGACACGAGATGGACTCCAAAAGACTTATCGCCTTCATCGCGCTGTCCTTCGGCATCCTGCTGATCTGGCAGGAGTACTTTGCGCCGAAACACGTGGCCAAGCCGGCCGTGGTCGCGACCCAGAACGCCGCGCCGCACGCTGGCGCCAGCGCGCCCGCCGCCGCGACCGACGGTGCCGCCGGCCTCGCCAAGGGCCAGAGCATCAGCGTGACCACCGACATGGTGCAGGCCCGCATCGATGCCGCCGGTGGCGACCTGCGCGAACTCGACCTGCTCAAGCAGGGTTCGGTCGATGACCCGAAGAAGCCGCTCAGCCTGCTGACCGAAGCCGCCGGCCGCACCTACGTGGCCCAGACCGGCCTCTTGTCGGCCCAGCATCCGGCCCTGCCGACCCACAAGACCGTGTTCACCGCCGACAAGACCGCCTACGCGCTCGCCGACGGCCAGAACACCCTCGAAGTGCGCCTGAACGCGCCCGAAACCGACGGCATCAAGGTCAGCAAGGTCTACACCTTCACCCGCGGTTCCTACCTGGTGAACGTGCGCTACGACATCACCAACGGCAGCGCCGCGCCGCTGGCCGCCAGCGCCTACTACCGCTTCCTGCGCGACGGCAAGGCGCCGGAAGGCGAAAGCCGCATGGCCTCCACCTTCACCGGACCGGCGGTCTACACCGAGCAGGGCAAGTTCCAGAAGATCAAGTTCGACGATCTGGACAAGAACAAGGCCGACTACGTCAAACAGGCCGACAACGGCTGGGTGGCGATGCTGCAGCACTACTTCGCCAGCGTCTGGGTGCTCAAGACCACCGACGGCCGCGGCATCTGCGCCACCCCGCAGTCCTGCCAGTTCGAAGTCAAGCCGGTGCCGGGCGGGCTCTACTCCGCCGGCGTGCTGGTCGGCCTGCCGGCCATCGCCCCGGGCCAGACCCAGTCCTTCAGCGCGCCGCTCTACGTCGGTCCGCAGGAAACCAAGACCCTCAAGGCCGTCGCGCCGGGGCTGGAGCTGACCAAGGACTACGGCTGGGTCACCATCATCGCCACGCCGCTGTTCTGGCTGCTGGAAAAACTCCACGGCCTGGTCAATAACTGGGGTTGGGCGATCGTGCTGCTGACCGTGCTGGTCAAGGCGGTGTTCTATCCGCTGTCGGCCGCCAGCTACCGTTCGATGGCCAAAATGAAGGCGCTGGCGCCGCGCATGGAACGCCTCAAGGCGCAGTACGGCGACGACCGCCAGAAGTTCCAGCAGGCCATGATGGAGATGTACAAGACCGAGAAGGTCAACCCGCTCGGCGGCTGCCTGCCGATCGTGGTGCAGATCCCGGTGTTCATCGGCCTCTACTGGGCGTTGCTGGCCTCGGTGGAGCTACGCATGGCGCCGTGGCTCGGCTGGGTGCATGACCTGTCCCGCCCGGATCCGTTCTATATCCTGCCGATCCTGATGGCCGCGACCACCTTCGCGCAGACCTTCCTCAATCCGCCGCCGTCCGATCCGGTTCAGGCCAAGATGATGAAGATCATGCCGCTGGCCTTCTCGGTGATGTTCTTCTTCTTCCCGGCCGGCCTCGTGCTGTACTGGTTGACCAACAACATCCTGTCGATCGCCCAGCAGTGGCTGGTCACCAAGCGGATCGAGAAGCAAACGGCCGTCGCCGCCAACGACTGATCCCGTTCCGGCCACCGCCAGAAAATCATCGCCCGTTCCTCTGGACGGGCGATTTGTTTGTGCAGACGCTGCAGTCCGGCATGAGCCGCGCACCCGCGCCGACGCCTGCCCCCCGAGATTCGCCATGTCCCCGTATCCGCAAGCTTCCATCGCCGCCATCGCCACCGCCCCGGGTCGCGGCGGCGTCGGTGTCATCCGCATTTCCGGCCCGGCCCTGCTGCCGCTGGCGCAGGCCATCAGCGCCGGCAAGATTCCGAAACCCCGCACCGCGCTCTATACCGATTTCGTCGCCGCCGACGGCGCGGCGATCGACTCGGGCCTGCTGCTCTACTTTCCCGCCCCGCATTCCTTCACCGGCGAGGACGTGGTCGAACTGCAGGGCCATGGCGGGCCGGTCATCCTCAAGATGCTGCTGGCGCGCTGCGTCGAACTCGGCGCGCGGCTGGCCGAGCCGGGCGAGTTCACCCGCCGCGCCTTCCTCAACGACAAGCTCGATCTGGCCCAGGCCGAAAGCGTGGCCGACCTGATCGACGCGCAAAGCGAGGCCGCCGCCCGCTCGGCGCTCAAGTCGCTCAAGGGCGCGTTCTCGCACGAGATCCACGCGCTGGTCGACCAGCTCATCCACCTGCGCATGCTGACCGAAGCCACGCTCGATTTTCCCGAGGAAGAGGACGTCGACTATCTGGCCGAGGCCGACGCCGCCGGCCAGCTCGAGAGTCTGCGCCGGCAGCTTGAGCGCGTGCTGGCCAGCGCGCGCCAGGGCGCCATCCTGCGCGAAGGCATGCACGTGGTGCTGGTCGGCCAGCCCAACGTCGGCAAATCCAGCCTGATGAACGCGCTGGCCGGCGACGACATCGCCATCGTCACCGACATCGCCGGCACCACCCGCGACACCGTGCGCGAGCAGCTCATCATCGACGGCGTGCCGCTGCACGTCATCGACACCGCCGGCCTGCGCGACACCGACGACACCGTGGAAAAGATCGGCATCCAGCGTACCTGGGCGGCGGTCGAGCGCGCCGATCTGGTGCTGCTGCTGGTCGACGCACGCGCCGGGCTGGGCGAGCACGACGCCGCCATCCTCGCCCGCCTGCCCGAGCGCCTGCCGCGCGTGTTCGTCTACAACAAGATCGACCTGGCCGGCGGCGAGGCGTCCGCGCGGGATGAAAACGGTCATCCGGCAGTGATGCTGTCGGCCAAAAGCGGTGCCGGGATCGACCTGCTCAAGCGCGTGCTGCTCGACACGGTCGGCTGGGCCGGCGGCGGCGAAGGCCTGTTCCTCGCGCGCGAGCGCCACCTCGACGCCATCCGCCGCGCCGCCGACTTCATGGACAGCGCGGCACACTGTCTGGCGCAGGGGCAGGCCGAGCTGTTTGCCGAGGAACTGCGGCTGGCACAGCAGGCGCTGGGCGAGATCACCGGGGAATTCAGCGCCGACGATCTGCTGGGCGCGATCTTCAGCCGCTTCTGCATTGGCAAGTGACCCCGCTGCCAGCCCGCCTCCGCGAGCAATCCCCGCTGGGCCGGCTGGCGGCGTGGGGCCTGCGCGCGCCGGCGGCAGCGATGGTGCTGGGGAGGACCGTGCATCTGTGGGGCGTATCGCGCGCGGTTTTTCTGGCCGATGCGCGCTGGCGCCGCCACGAAGCCTGTCATCTGCTGCAGGCCGACCGTCACGGGTGCGTCCGTTTCGTGTTGCGCTATCTATGGGAGAGCCTGCGCCACGGCTATCGCGGCAACCCTTTCGAGATTGAGGCGCGGCGGGCGGAAACCGACCCGGCGCTGGACGCGCAGGTCTGGTTCCGGGAGCACTGAGCGGGGCGTAGCCGGCCTGCCGCTGCTGCCCGGCGCCGCCGGCAGGGTTTGCGTTTCCTACCCGGAAGCATGCGGACATGGTTGCGCATCGTCCGCTCGCCTGACCGGCCAAGCGGTCAAGGCTTGAGGCGGCCGTGGTCGCTATGGTGGCGGGCAGCCCGGGCGGTAGTCGACCGGCCTACCGGCCGGCTCCGCCGGTTTCGTCCACAGTCGCCAGACGCTTTTGTCGGACCGGTGCCGATAAGGCGACGACCGAGAATCCGCCGGCTGCGGAGTTCACGCGGCGCATCGCTTCCGCATGCCGATGAGGGTGGGCCGCCGTCCAGGCGGCTGTCTATCGTCGGCCATCCGGTCTTCATTTCCATTCACTCGCCGCTCGTCTACAACAGCGACATCGGTGCCGTGCCGATGAGGCAGGGCGGGCGGCTGGCGCGAACTGGCAAAGCGGAGGAGTGGTCGATGGAGAGCATGAACCTGTCGTCGATGCAGGCGGTGTTGCTGAACAACGCCCTGCCCATCCTGTGGAAGCTGGTCGGCGCCATCCTGCTGTGGTGGATCGGCGGCTATGTGATCCGCCTCATCCGAGGCATGGTCGGCCGCGCCCTGAGGATCCGCAACGCCGACGCGACGCTGACCCGTTATCTGGATGCCACGCTGGGCGTCTTCCTGAAGCTTCTGCTGTTCGTCGCCGTGCTGTCGGTGCTGGGGGTGGCGACCTCCACCTTCGCCGCCGTGCTGGCGGCGGCTGGCGTGGCGATCGGGCTGGCCTGGTCCGGCCTGCTGTCCAACTTTGCCGCCGGGCTGTTCCTGCTGGTGCTGCGGCCGTTCAAGGTGGGCGATATGATCGAGGCGGGCGGGGTGACCGGTACGGTGCGCGAGATCGGCATGTTCGTCACCACCATCGACACGCTGGACAACCTGCACACCTTCGTCGGCAACAGCAAGCTGTTCACCGACAACGTCACCAATTTCACCGCCAACCCGTACCGCCGGGTCGATCTGAAAATGCAGCTGGCCAACGGCGTCGATGCCGCCGCCGTGGCCACGGCCTTGCGCGCGCGGCTGGCCGGGCTGGATGGCGTGATGGCCGAGCCGGCGCCGTCGGTGGAAATCCTGGAGTTCAATCCGCTGGGCACCGTGCTGGCGGTGCGGCCGTTCTGCCACAACAACGTGTACTGGGACGTGTATTTCGCCACCAACCGGATCATCACCGAAGTAGCCCGCGATGGTGGCCTGCCGCTGCCCGAGCAGCCGATTTTGCTGCGCCAGCACTGAGCGCCGGACGTTTTGACTGGGCCTGCGCCATCCTGCTAGGCTCCGGTTTTCCTTTCCACATCGGCAGCCGGCGCGGCTGCCGTGTCCGTTTCCATGCCTGAATCCCTGTTGTTCCTTGGTGCCATTTCCTTCGTGGCCGGCCTGATCGACTCCGCCGTCGGCGGCGGCGGGCTGATCCAGATTCCCGCCCTGTTCAACGCCTTGCCCGGCGTGTCGCCGGCGACCCTGTTCGGCACCAACAAGTTCGCCGCCATCTTCGGCACCGCCAGCGCGGCGCGCAGCTATATCAGCCGGGTCCGGCTGCCGTGGGCGCTGGTCCTGCCGGCGACCGTCTGCGCCTTTGTCCTGTCGTTTGCCGGGGCGGCGGCGGTCAGCTACGTGCCCAAGGCGGTGATGAAGCCGGCGGTGCTGGTGCTGCTGGTGGTGATGGCGGTGTACACGCTGTGGAAGAAGGATTTCGGCAAGCTGCACAAGCCGGCCAGCATCGGCGTGCGCGAGCGCTGGGTGGCGGCGGCGATCGGCGGGGCGATCGGCTTCTACGACGGCCTGTTCGGCCCGGGCACCGGCAGCTTCCTGATCTTCCTGTTCATCCGCTGCTTCGCCTTCGATTTCCTGCACGCCTCGGCCTCGGCCAAGTTCGTCAATCTGGCGACCAACCTCGCCGCGCTGTGCTTTTTCGTGCCATCGGGCAACATCCTGCTCGGCTACGCGGTGCCGATGGCGGCGTGCAATGTCGCCGGCAGCCTGGTCGGTACGCGGCTGGCGCTCAAGGGCGGAGCGGGCTTCGTGCGGGTGCTGTTCCTGATCCTGCTCAGCGTGCTGATCGGCAAGTTTGCCTGGGATCTGCTGTTGTAGTGCCGGCCTGTCGGTCGCGCCGACGGCGACGGTCGTCGCTCCCAACCCCGGACCATGACGGTGCCGGGGTTTGTTTTTGCTGCAGAGGGCGAAGTTTCGATCCAGAACGGGTCAAAAATGCGTCTTGATTGTTGCATTGCAAAAATCAAGACGATATAAAGTCGCCGATATGAAAATGAACTTCACTTTTCTGTAAAAATACGCTTTGATAGCGGACAAACATTAAACGCCCGTTTGAATCGGGCGGGCCGCTTTACGACGAGTGCCCGGCAACGGCGGGGCCGGTAAGGCGGCGACTACAGCTTTCATTCCAACCATCCTGAAGAGGTAATCATGCAAATCGTCATTCCCGCCGAGCGGGTTGGAGGCGAAACGCGGGTCGCGGCGACGCCCGAGACGGTGAAGAAGCTGGTGCAAGCCGGCCACGCCGTCTCGGTCGAAGCCGGGGCCGGCGTAGTGTCCGCCGTGCTCGACCAGGCCTATGTCGATGCCGGGGCCGCCATCGTGGCCGACCGTGCAGCCCTGCTGGGCTCGGCCGACATCGTCCTGACCGTGCGCGCGCCGGAAGCGGCCGACATTGCCGCGATCAAGCCGGGCGCCGTGCTGATCGGCCAGCTGCAGCCGTACCAGAACCCGCATCTGGCCGCGATGGCCGAGCGCAAGCTGTCGGCCTTCGCCATGGAACTGCTGCCGCGCACCACCCGCGCGCAGAGCATGGATGTGCTGTCCAGCCAGAACAACATCGGCGGCTATCGCGCCGTGCTGCTGGCGGCCCAGTACTACCCGCGCTTCTTCCCGATGATGATGACCGCCGCCGGCACCGTGAAGCCGGCCCGCGTGCTGATTCTGGGCGTGGGCGTGGCCGGTCTGCAGGCCATCGCCACCGCCAAGCGCCTCGGCGCCGTGGTCGAGGCCTTCGACGTGCGTCCGTCCACCAAGGAGCAGGTCGAGTCGCTTGGCGCCAAGTTCGTCGAAGTGCCGATGACCGACGAGGAAAAGGCCGCCAGCGACGGCGTGTACGCCAAGGAAATGTCCGACGACTACAAGCGTCGCCAGACCGAGCTGGTCGACAAGCACGCCCGCAACGCCGACATCATCATCACCACCGCGCTGATTCCGGGCAAGCCCGCGCCGCGTCTGGTGCCGGCCGCCATGGTGGCCGGGATGAAGGCCGGCAGCGTCATCATCGACATGGCCGCCGAAGCTGGCGGCAACTGCGAGCTGACCCGTCCGGGGGAGGTGTACGTCACCGACAACGGCGTGGCCGTGGTCGGCACCACCAACCTGGCCGGCCTCGTCGCCGCCGACGCGTCCGCCCTGTACGCCAAGAACCTGCTGACCTTCCTGAACCTGATGTTCACCAAGGAAGGCGCATTCCAGATCAACCTCGAAGACGACTTGCTGGCCGCCACGCTGATGACGCACGCCGGCGAAGTCCGCTTCGGCAAGCCATAAGGAGCGGCACCATGGTCGATCCCTTTGTTACCAGTGTCACCGTGTTCGTGCTGGCCATCTTCATCGGCTACCACGTCGTGTGGAACGTCACCCCCGCCCTGCATACCCCGCTGATGGCGGTCACCAATGCCATCTCGTCGATCATCATCGTCGGCGCGATGCTGCAGGTGGTCGAGATCGACGGCAGCCAGCTCACGCTGACGTCGGTACTTGGCGCAATCGCGATGATGTTGGCGTCGATCAACATCTTCGGCGGTTTCATGGTGACCCAGCGCATGCTGGAAATGTTCAAGAAGAAGAAATAAGAGGACATGATGGAAAACATCTCCGCAATCCTGTACCTCGTGGCCGCCGTCTGCTTCATCCTGGCGCTCAAGGGGCTGTCGTCGCCGAAGTCGGCGCAAGGCGGCAACCGCTACGGCGTGATCGGCATGGCGATCGCCGTGGCGACCACGCTGGCGCTGGCCGACAAGCCGGTCTGGGGCCTGATGGCCGCCGCCGTGCTGGTCGGCGGCATCATTGGCGGCACGCTGGCGAAGAAGGTCGAAATGACCCAGATGCCGGAACTGGTCGCCGCGATGCACTCGCTGGTCGGTCTGGCGGCCGTGCTGATCGCCGTGGCCGCGATCTTCCATACCGGCGAGCACCATACGCCGGTGCAGCGGGTCGAGCTGTTCATCGGTGCCTTCATCGGCGCGATCACCTTCACCGCGTCGGTGATCGCCTACGGCAAGCTGTCGGGCAAGTTCGGCGCCAAGGCGGTCAACTTCAACGGCCAGCATCTGCTTAACCTGGTACTCGCGCTGGCGATGGTCGGTTTCGGCATCGCGTACTTCATGGTCGAATCGCACGCCGCCTTCCTGGCAATGATCGCCATCGCGCTGGTGCTGGGCGTGACGTTGATCATCCCGATCGGCGGCGCCGACATGCCGGTGGTGGTGTCGATGCTGAACTCGTACTCGGGCTGGGCCGCGGCCGGCATCGGCTTCACCCTCAACAACTCGGTGCTGATCATCGCCGGTTCGCTGGTGGGCTCGTCGGGCGCCATCCTGTCCTACATCATGTGCCGCGCGATGAACCGCTCGATCATCAGCGTGCTCTTGGGCGGCTTCGGCGCCGAGCCGGCCGCGGCGGCGGCGGGCAGCGGCGGGCCGAAGAACTACAAGTCGGGCAGCCCGGACGACGCCGCCTTCCTGATGGGCAATGCCGACTCGGTGATCATCGTGCCGGGCTACGGTCTGGCCGTGGCGCGCGCCCAGCACGCGCTGCAGGAGTTCGCCAATGCGCTGACCGAGAAGGGCGTGAAAGTGCGTTACGCCATCCATCCGGTCGCCGGCCGCATGCCGGGCCACATGAACGTGTTGCTGGCCGAAGCCGAAGTGCCGTACGAGCAGGTGCAGGAGATGGAGGAAATCAACTCCGACTTCGCCACCACCGACGTGGTGCTGGTGATCGGCGCCAACGACGTGGTCAACCCGGCCGCGCAGAAGGATCCGGCCAGCCCGATCTACGGCATGCCGATCCTGGAGGCGCACAAGGCCCGCACCGTGCTGGTGGTCAAGCGCTCGATGGCGGTGGGCTACGCCGGTCTGGACAATGAATTGTTCTACATGGACAAAACCATGATGGTCTTTGGCGACGCCAAGAAGGTGGTCGAAGATCTGGTCAAGGCAGTCGAACACTGATCGACTTCCGCGACACGCAAAACCGCCGGCGACCCCGGCGGTTTTTTTGCGCCCGGCTCCGGGCCGCCGCTGCCGGCTCGCCACGGGTTCGCGGTCGGGCCGGTTCGCCCCAACCTGGCCGGCCGGCGCACGCCATGATTGCGGTAGGGCGGAATGGCCGGCGAGTGCGTGCCCGGTGCGTGAACCGTCCGGCGCATCGACTGGTGCCGCCAACCGGTGGGTTGCCCAAGCCTGCCGGCGGCCAGTGCCGGGCAGGGAGGGACAGCATATCTATATAGATAGGGCGGCGAACGAACTGAAGAACGATCGTCTGGCGGTGCCGGCCGGCGTTTCTGGTGTAGCGCTTCCGGCGAGTTGAGCTGACGGCTGCGGCGTGCCTGGTCGTGAGGTCAGCCGGGTGTTCCCGGCATCGTGCCGGGCGCTTCCGATGGCAGCGCGGCCAGGGCCCGGTCTGCGGTTCGTCCTGCTTGAGGCCTGTGTGGCGGAGCGATGAAAAAAGCACCGAGCTTGCGTCGGTGCTTGGTCGGGGGACGTGCTCGGTCGGGGTTAGGGCGGGGTCAGGATGGTTTCCGTCGCTTCGGGCAGCATGTCCGGATAATCGCGGCTGTAGTGCAGGCCCCGGCTTTCGTGTCGCGCCATGGCCGAGCGCACGATCAGCTCGGCGGTTTCCACCAGGTTGCGCAGCTCGATCTGGTCGTTGGTGACGTGGAAGTTCTTGTAGTACTCGTTGATTTCGTCCTTGAGCAGCTGGATGCGGTGCAGGGCGCGCTGCAGTCGCTTGTTGGTGCGGACGATGCCGACGTAGTCCCACATGAAGCGGCGCAACTCGTCCCAGTTGTGCGAGATCACCACTTCCTCGTCCGCGTCGGTCACGCGGCTGTCATCCCAGGCGGGAATCGAGGGAATGAGCTCGTCCACGGTCTTGAGGATGTCGTTCGCAGCGGCGCGGCCGATCACCATGCATTCCAGCAGCGAGTTGCTGGCCAGCCGGTTGGCACCGTGCAGGCCGGTGCAGGCGACCTCGCCGACGGCGTACAGGTTCTCGACGTCGGTGTGGCCTTTCAGGTCGGTGACCAGTCCGCCGCAGGTGAAGTGGGCCGACGGCACGACCGGGATCATTTCCTTGGTGATGTCGATGCCCAGCTCGAGGCAGGTGGCATAGATGTTGGGAAAGTGGCTCTTGATGAAACTTTCCGGCTTGTAGGAAATGTCCAGGTAGACGCAGTCGAGGCCGTGCTTTTTCATCTCGAAGTCGATGGCGCGGGCGACCACGTCGCGCGGGGCCAGTTCGGCGCGCTCGTCGTGCTGCGGCATGAAGCGGGT
>JASLDQ010000320.1 GCA_030151505.1 Chromobacteriaceae bacterium | reverse complement strand
GCCACCACCTGGGAAGTCGTCCGCTACGTCGTGCTGCCGTATACCAAGACCGGTGTCATTGGCGGCATCATGCTCGGCCTCGGCCGCGCGCTCGGCGAGACCATGGCGGTGACTTTCGTCATCGGCAATGCGTACCAGATCTCCCCGGCCCTGTTCGAAGCCAGCAACTCGATTGCTTCGGCCCTGGCCAACGAATTCGCCGAAGCCGATGGCGAGCTCTACCTGTCCTCGCTGATTGAACTCGGTCTGATCCTGTTCTTCATCACTTTCGTCGTGCTCGGTTGCTCGAAACTGCTGTTGCTGAAGCTCAAGCAGTCCGAAGGCAAGCAAAGCTGATCCGGAGCGAAATCCCATGAACAAAGCGCTCTATCAACGTCGCCGCCTGCTGAACCTGTTCAATCTGGCCATGTCGATGGCGACCGTCGCCTTCGGCCTGTTCTGGCTGGCCTGGATTCTCTACACGCTGCTGTCGCACGGGCTGGCCGGCATCACGCTGGACACCTTCACCAAGGTCACGCCGCCACCGGGTTCGACCGGCGGCCTGGCCAACGCCATCTACGGCAGCCTGCTGATGACCATCTTCGGCACGCTGATCGGCACGCCCATCGGCATCCTCGCCGGTGTCTATCTGGCCGAATTCGGCAACCGTGGCTGGCTGGCACCATCCACCCGCTTCATCAACGACATCCTGCTGTCGGCGCCGTCCATCGTCATCGGCCTGTTCGTCTATGAAGTCTACGTCGTGTCGATCGGGCATTTTTCCGGCTGGGCCGGCTCACTGGCGCTGTCGCTGATCGTCATCCCAGTGGTGGTCCGCACCACTGAAAACATGCTCCGCCTGGTGCCCAACAGCCTGCGCGAAGCCGCTGCCGCGCTTGGCGCCCCGCACTGGAAAGTCATCATGCTGGTCACGCTGCGCTCGGCCCGTGCCGGCGTCATCACCGGCATACTGCTGGCAGTGGCGCGTATCTCCGGCGAAACCGCACCGCTCTTGTTCACCGCCCTGAACAACCAGTTCTGGAACAGCAACATGAACGCGCCGATGGCCAACCTGCCGATCGTCATCTTCCAGTTCGCGATGAGTCCGTATGCCGACTGGCACACGCTGGCCTGGGCCGGCGCCCTGCTGATCACCTTCAGCGTCCTCGCCCTCAACATCGCGGCCCGCGTGCTCGGCGGCAAGAAAATCTAATTGAATCAAGGCATGGACATCATGACTGACAAGAACATCAAACTCGAAGTCAAGAATCTCAATTTCTACTACGGCGGCTTTCACGCGCTGAAGAACATCAACATGTCGATTCCGACCGGCATGGTGACCGCCTTCATCGGCCCGTCCGGCTGCGGCAAATCCACGCTGCTGCGCACCTTCAACCGCATGTACGAGCTCTACCCCGGCCTGCGCGCCGAGGGCGAACTGCTGCTCGACGGCAAGAACGTGCTGGGCCGCGATGTCGACGTGAACCTGCTGCGCGCCAAGGTCGGCATGGTGTTCCAGAAGCCGACGCCGTTCCCGATGTCGATCTACGACAACGTCGCTTTCGGCGTGAAGCTGTACGAAGGACTGGGCAAGGCCGAGCTGGACGAGCGGGTGGAATGGGCGCTGAAGAAAGCCGCGCTGTGGAACGAAGTGAAGGACAAGCTCAAGCAGTCGGGCAACTCGCTGTCGGGCGGCCAGCAACAGCGCCTGTGCATCGCCCGCGCGGTGGCCAGCAAGCCGGAGGTGCTGCTGCTGGACGAGCCTACCTCGGCGCTCGACCCGATCTCGACCGCCCAGATCGAAGAGCTGGTGCACGAGCTGAAAGAGAACTACACCATTGCCATCGTGACCCACAACATGCAGCAGGCCGCCCGCGTGTCGGACTTCACCGCCTACATGTACATAGGCGAGCTGGTCGAATTCGGCGAAACCGACTCGATCTTCACCACGCCGAAGCAGAAGGCCACCGAAGACTACATTACCGGCAAGTTCGGCTGACCGGACACACGCCGCCCTCCCACCCGCTGCGCGCCCGCCGGCGGGTTTTTTCATGCCTTGGCCGTCGGCCGGTTTCTTTACAAATCGTTACAAAGACGATTAGTCTAGAAAACCCCGAAGGCTCATGCCGCCTTCATTTCCCTGCCGCCCGGTTTCCGTGCCGTCCGAAACAGACCCGGCATCCGCCGGTCGGGATGCCGCCCGAAGGTCCACCATGAACGCTCTGCCTCTCCTGCCAACGCTGCCGGCGGCGCTGTCGATCCTGACAGCGTTCGGCGCCCTGCTGCTCACCGGCATTGTCGGCGCGCGCCTGTTCGCCCGTCCGCTCGCCATTCCCGACCTCACCGCCTGGGTGCTGGCCGGCATGCTGATCGGCTTGCCCGGCCTCAAGCTGATCGCGCCCGAAATCCTGACCGGCCTCAAGCTCGTCACCGATCTGGCGCTGGCGCTGGTGCTGTTCCAGCTCGGTCGCCGCCTCGACCTGGTCTGGCTGCTGCGTGAGCGCTGGTTGCTGCTGAGCACCCTGCTGTGCGCCGCCGCGATGTTCGGCACGATCGCCCTCGTCCTGCAGCTGGCCGGCCTGCCGACCAACACGGCCCTGTTCGCCGCCGCCCTGGCCTTGCCGACCGCCCCGACCACGGTGCTGCTGATCGTGCGCGAATCCCGCGCCGAAGGGGCGGTCACCGACCGCACCCTCAATATGACCGCCCTCGGCAACGTACTGGCGTGGCTGGTGTTCGGCCTGCTCTACACCTGGGCCTATGCCGGCCAGACCGACTGGCTGGCACTGGCCTGGCCGATCGGCCGCTTTGTCGTCGCCCTGCCGCTGGGCTTTGCCGGCGGCTGGCTGGCGGTGCGCTTTGCCCGCTGGCTCGGGCGCGGCGATGGCAACCAGCCGGTGATGCTGGTATCCCTGATCCTGCTCCTGCTGGGCGGGGCGCTTGCGCTAGGCTGCCCGGTGGCGGTGGTGCTGCTCGGCTTCGGCGCGGCCAGCCGGCACTACGACCGTGACTTCTCCCTCGACGAGCCGAATCTCCTGCCCTTTGGCCGCCTGCTCTACATCGCCCTGTTCGTCCACACCGGCGCCATGCTCTCGCTCGACACCTTCGCCATCGCCTGGCTGCCGACCTTGCTGCTGCTGGCCGCGCGCACCGCCAGCCTGACCGCGATGACCACACTCCTGGCACCGAAGAACGGCCTGTCCTGGCGCCAGGGCGCCTGCACCGGTCTGGCGCTGTCGCCGATCGCCTGGGCGACGCTGGTCTGGGTCGGCGAAATCGGCCAGATCGAACCCGCTGCCGCCGCCCCCCTGGCCGCCATCGCGCTGGCCGTCCAGACCGTGTCTGCCCTGCTGGGACCGATCGTCACCCGCTTCGCGCTGCAACGCTGCGGCGAATCCGCCCGATATATGGGAGTTTCCCTCCCGAATTGATCGAAATATACAAGAAAGTACAAGAGGCGGATTTGCTCGTGATTGCGAGCCCTGTATACAAAGCCTCTTAATACCGGTTTGTTAAAGCATTTTTTTGACTTGCTCGATCCCAAGGCCTTGGTCGGCAAGGTCGCCATCCTCGCGGCAACCGGCGGCAGCGACCAGCATGCCATGGTGGTGGACCACCAACTGCGAACCTTGGCGAGCTTTTTCAATGCGTATACCACGCCCACGGCCATCTATGCCAAGGATACAGAGTTCTCCCATTACCAGCTGACCAGCGATGCCATCCGCCAGCGCATAGCGGTGGCTGTGGAGCGGCAGCATTCCTGCTGAAACAGGAAGCGCCGCAGACCTTGGTGGCCTAAGGGCCATTGGTCGGGTAAACAAAAGGGAGTCCTCTGGCTCCCTTTTTAGTGCCTAAGCATGCTGCATTGGAGCGATTGGCTAAAGGATGACTTCATTTTCTCCGCTTTCTGCCGATACGGATGAATACAATGTCATAACCAGTATAGGAGAGCATCATGGTTGCATCCAGCAATGGCGTTATCACTGGCACAACGGCTCCCGCCGCCTCTGCGCCTGCCAACGAAGCATTAAACAAGGCTAAGAAAGCTGCCGAGGCTAGGCCCGAGTTCCAGAAAGCAGTGCTGAACGGGCAAATCCTGCAAGCCTCGTTGCAAGTTTCGATCAAATCGGGCAAGGATGGCTTGGCCTTGCTGTATCGTTCGGCCGTAGAGCAGCTCAATACCGTGCTGAAGCCCGAATTGGGCGCGAATGCAATCGAAGGCGCGATGGGGCAGGACAATAGCCCTGAAGCCACGGCGGGACGCATTTTATCGATGTCCACGGGATTTTTTGAAGCCTATGCCGCGCGGTATCCGGATAAGGATGCGGAAAAGGTGGCACGCGATTTTGTGGCATTGATCCGGGGCGGGTTCGAGAAAGGTTATGCTGAAGCCAAGGATATTCTTACCGGCTTGAATGTGCTG
>JASLDQ010000297.1 GCA_030151505.1 Chromobacteriaceae bacterium | reverse complement strand
AAGGAAAAGGGCGCGCTGGCCGACCGCCTGAACCTGCTGCCGCGGCTGGTGTCGGCCTACCGCGCGTTGCTGGCGCGTCTGGCCGCCGCCGGCGTCACTTGGGTCCAGGTGGACGAACCGGCGCTGGTGCTGGACCTGCCGCAGCACTGGCGCCAGGCATTGCGCGACGCTTACGCCGAGCTGGGCCGCGTGGGGCCGAAGCTCCTGCTCGCCAGCTATTTCGACGAAGTGGACGCGCCGGCCGACTTTGCCGGCCTGCCGGTCGCCGGTTGGCATATCGATCTCGCGCGCGCGCCGGCGCAGCTGCAGGGCTGGCTCGCGGCGCTGCGCGACGATCAGGTGCTGTCGTGCGGCGTGATCGACGGGCGTAATGTGTGGAAGGCCGACCTGGCGGCGGCCTGGGATTTGCTGCAGGCCGCCCGCGCCCATCTGGGCGAGCGGCTGTGGGTTGCGCCGAGCTGCTCGCTGTTGCACGTGCCGGTTGATCTGGCGCAGGAGGACAAGCTTCCCGCCGAGGTGCTGGCCAAGCTCGCCTTTGCCCGGCAGAAGCTGGACGAAACCGTGGCGCTGGCCCGTGCGCTCGATGCCGGCCAGCGACCGGCGCCGCGCGAGCGACAGGATGCGCAGCAGTTGGCCTTCGTGCGCGAGCGCGTCGCCGCGCTGGACGAGGCCGACGCCCGCCGCTGCGCGCCGTACCCGCAACGCGCCGCCGCCCAGCGCCAGCGCTTGCGCCTGCCGCTGCTGCCGACCACCACCATCGGTTCCTTCCCGCAGACGCCGGCCATCCGCGCCGCCCGCGCCGCGTTCAAGCGCGGCGAGCTGGGGCATCTGGCCTATCTGGAGGCGATGCGCGCCGAGATCGCCGACGCGATCGCCCGGCAGGAAGCGTTGGGGCTGGACGTGCTGGTGCACGGCGAAGCCGAGCGCAACGACATGGTCGAGTACTTCGGCGAGCAGATCTGGGGCTATGCCTTCACCCGCTTCGGCTGGGTGCAGAGCTACGGCTCGCGCTGCGTCAAGCCGCCGGTGCTGCACGGCGACATCCACCGCCCCGAGCCGATGACGGTGAGCTGGATCGCCTACGCCCAGAGCCTGAGCGACAAGCCGGTCAAGGGTATGCTGACCGGGCCGGTGACGATGCTGCAATGGTCGTTCGTGCGCGACGACCTGCCGCGCAGCGAGGTGGCGCTGCAGCTGGCGCTGGCGCTGCGCGACGAGGTGACCGATCTGGAAAAGGCCGGCATCGGCATCATCCAGATCGACGAGCCGGCCTTCCGCGAGGGCCAGCCGCTCAAGCTGCGCGACAAGGACGCCTATTTCGACTGGGCGGTGCGCGCCTTCGGCGTGGCGGCCGGCGGTGCGGCGATCGATACCCAGATCCACACCCACATGTGCTACTCGGACTTCAACGACATCCTGCCGGCCATCACCGCGCTGGACGCCGACGTGATCACCATCGAAACCGCCCGTTCGGACATGGAGCTCCTGGAGGCGTTCGGCGAGTTCGCCTATCCCAACGAGATCGGCCCGGGCGTGTACGACATCCACTCGCCGGTAGTGGTGGACGCGGCAACTCAGGCTGCCCGCCTGCGTCTGGCCGCGCAAAGCGTGCCAATCGCGCGCCTGTGGGCCAATCCGGACTGCGGCCTCAAGACCCGCGGCTGGCCCGAAACCGAGGCGGCGCTGGCCAATCTGGTGGCGGCGGCGCGGCTGGTGCGGGCGGAGCTGACGGTGGCGGCGGGCGCGACCGAGACCGCGTGATGCCGGTCTGAACGGCGCAATGCGGGCATTCCCGGCCGGGGCGCCCGCATTGCGGTGACGGGAGGGGGCTGCCGGCACCGGACCCAGAGGGACAGCCGGTCCGCTTCACGGCGGCGGCGATGCTGGCCGAATATTGCTTTGGCCAGCGTGATATGCGCGCCGGTTCGCGCTCCGTGCGGTCCAACCGCGCCCGCCGCCAACTGTGGGGGCCCGGTCGCAGGGCGGAGCGGGCCGGCCTTCCGGTCCGGGCATCGGGTGATAAGGATATTGCCGAACGGCCGGACGCGATCGGACCGGCTCGGGTATGCTCGCGGCTTTGCCCGCGCGGAGGAAATACATGCAAGCCAAGCTGAAATGGGTGGACGACTTCCTGTTCGTCGGCGAGTCGGAAAGCGGCCACGGCGTGGTCATCGATCCGGACAAGAAATTCGGCGCCAGCCCGATGGAACTGGTGCTGATGGGCACGGCCGGTTGCTCGACCTACGACGTGATCAACATCCTGAAGAAGGGCCGCCAGGACGTGCGCAAGGTGACGGTGGAGATGGATGCCGAGCGCGCCGACACCGAGCCGAAAGTGTTCACCAAAATCCACTTCCGCTTCGTGGTCAGCGGCAAGGCGGTCAAGCCGGAACTGGTCGAGCGGGCGATCCACCTGTCGGCCGAGAAATACTGCTCGGCATCGATCATGCTGGGCAAGACCGCCGAGATCAGCCACAGCTTCGAGATCGTCGAAGTCGAATAAGCGCGGCCCGCCGGGCGGACAACGGATCCGGCCGGTGCGGGGCGCCGGAAAGTGAAACGGGGAGAGCTGTGCTCTCCCCGTTTCATCTCTGTCGCGGCCTAGAGGCCGATCCAGACTTTCAGGTCGTCGCGTTCGGCCACTGCTTCGTGCAGGGTGCCGACGATGGATTCGAAATCGTCCTCGCCCATCTCGTTGCGCGCTCCGATGGCATTGTGCCAGTAGATTTCGACCGGACCTTCCACATCGCCGGTCAGCGCGTCATGCAGCGCATCCAGGTTGCGACCGAACCTGGCCGACAGCTTGAGCTGCTGGCTGAGCTGGTCGTAGAAAGCCTTGGTGGTGCCGATGTTTTTGAGTTCGCATTTCAGCGACATGGTGGTACCTCGAGGAAAGTCTGGTAATGGTCAACGGTGACGTAACGCTGGCCGGCGGTGCTGAACAGCAGCCGCTTGGCGTTGCGTTTGCCGCCGCGGTAGTCGAGATCCGCTTCGTGCCATTCCGCGCGGGGAAGGCGTCTTTCCCGGTTGCCGAAGCGGTCGCCGCCGAGCGCCTTGCCCTTGAGCGCCGGGCTGGCCCACAGGGACCGTCCCGGTTGCCAACCCGCCTCGCGCGCGTCCCGCTTGGTGACGAAGCGGGCGGGCAGGCGGCCCGTGGCGTTCAGCACCGTCAGCGCGTCGGCCAGTTCGGCCGGGTTGACCGGCTCGGCCAGGCGGGCGTTGAGCGCGCGCGCTGCATCGAGACAGTTGGCGGCCCAGGCCGGAGAGGCGAATGTCAGGGCGAGCAGCAGGGCAGAAAGTCGGCGCATGGGAGCAAGAAAAAGGGCGCCGTCAATTCGACGGCGCCCTCACTTTACCTTGACTTTTCCCTGGCCGCCATGGGGGTATTGCAGTCGATGTGGCGGCCGGTCAGCGCGGTCAGCTGTTCTGGATCACGATCTTGGGCATGCGCGAGGAAAAGTCCCGCGCCTTTTCGCCGATCTTGACCGCCACCTTGCGGGCGATGGCCTTGTAAAGCTCGGCCACCTTGCCGTCCGGGTCGGCGGCTACGCTCGGCTTGCCCTCGTCGGTCGCCAGCCGGATCGACAAGTCCAGCGGCAACTGGCCGATCAGCTCGATGCCGTACTCCTCGGCCATCCTGGCGCCGCCGCCCGTGCCGAAGATCGGCTCGGCGTGGCCGCAGTTCGAGCACACGTGCATCGACATGTTCTCGACGATGCCGAGCACCGGCACGCCGACCTTCTCGAACATCTTCAGACCCTTCTTCGCGTCCAGCAGGGCGATGTCCTGCGGCGTGGTCACGATGATGGAGCCGGTGACCGGCACCTTCTGCGCCAGGGTCAGCTGTACGTCGCCGGTGCCCGGCGGCATGTCGATCAGCAGGTAGTCCAGATCGTCCCAGCGGGTGTCGTTCAGGAGTTGCATCAGCGCCTGCGTCACCATCGGGCCGCGCCATACCATGGCCTGATCCTCATCCACCAGAAAGCCCATCGACATGGTCTGGATGCCGTAGTTCTGCAGCGGCACGATGGACTTGTTGTCGGACGAGACCGGACGCTGGCCCTGCAGGCCCAGCATCAGCGGCTGCGACGGACCGTAGATGTCGGCGTCCAGGATGCCGACGCGCGCCCCTTCGGCCGCCAGCGCCAGCGCCAGGTTGACGGTGGTGGTCGACTTGCCGACCCCGCCCTTGCCGCTGGCCACGGCGATGATGTTCTTCACGCCCGGAATCAGGTCGACGCCGCGGGTGGCCGTATGGCTGACGATCTGGCTCGACACGTCGACCTTGACCTCGCCGACGCCGTCGAGAGTCAGCAGATGCTCGGCGATCTGCTGTTCGATCGGCGCGAACTGGCTCTGCGCCGGATAGGCCAGCACCACGTCGAGGCTGACGGTGTGGCCGTCGATCCTGACGGCGCGCACGCTCTTGCCACTGACGAAATCCTTGCCGGTGTTGGGGTCGATACAGGATTGCAGGTGGGCGCGGACCTGTTCCTCACTGACGGCGGCACCGCCGAAGAACGCCTTGATCTTGGAAAACATGGATGACTCGCTGGGTGGAATACCTGAGTATTTTAATAAGGATTAGGGCGGCAGGTGAAGGGTTTCATGCCGCCAGTATCAATTCGTCCAGCCGCATGCGGCCGGCTGCGCGGCGGCGATGGCTGCAAAAGCGGGCGGGCTGCGCATGGCCCGGGATGCCGGTCGCCGGCGTGGATGCCTTTGCCAGTTCGCCGGACAGCCAGGCAGGACGCACCATGCGATTATGATCGCATCCGGCTTGTCGGCCGCCTCCTTCCGCATGAACCACATCAGGAGCCAGCATGTTTTTATCCGCACAGGCCATCGCCGAGATGGCGGGGCAACGCAAGGTCCATTTCCTCAACCCGGCGGCGGTCCGCCTGAACAAGTCGCTGGGGGACGCCGTCGGCTTGAAACACATCGGCGTGCACCAGATCACGGTGGAGCCGGGCTGCTACACCACCGAGTATCACCTGCATCATGTCGAGGAAGAATGTATCTACGTGCTGTCCGGGCAGGGAACCGCCTTCATCGGCGAGGCCCGCCATGAGGTCGGTCCGGGCGATTTCATCGGCTGTCCGGTCAACGGGGTCGCCCACGCCATTCTGGCGACCGGCGAGGCGCCGCTCGTCTGTCTGGTGATGGGGCAGCGGCTGGCGCACGACATCAGCGACTACCCTAACCAGGGCAAGCGCCTGTACCGGCACGACGGGGTGTGGGATCTGGTCGAGCATGCCGACCTGCGGTCCGTTCCGCGCTGATCCGCACGGCGCTGCAGCGCAGCGGGGGCCACCCGCGCTACAATTCGCCTTCGTTTCCCCATGATGAGCCGGGCGCCGCCGCCCGTGCCGCAGAAGAATTGCCGTGCTAGATCGCCCCTACGTCATCGTCGACCTCGAAACCACCGGAGGCCACATCACCCGCGACCGCATCACCGAGGTCGGCCTGATCGAGGTCGATGGCGAGTCGGTCACGCGCTGGTCGGCGCTGGTCAATCCCGGCCAGCCGATTCCGCCCTTCATCCAGAACATCACCGGCATCAGCGATGCGATGGTGGCCGGCGCGCCGCCGTTCGCCGAACTGGCGCACCGGCTGCTGCAGCGGCTGGAAGGGCGGCTGTTCGTCGCCCACAACGCCCGCTTCGACTACGGCTTCCTCAAGAACGAATTCAAGCGCGCCGGCTACCGCTTTTCGGCCGACGTGCTGTGCACGGTCAAGCTGTCGCGCCTGCTCTATCCGCAGTATCCCAAGCACAATCTCGACAGCTTGGTCGCCCGCCACCACATCAACCTGCCGGCCGAGATGCGCCACCGCGCGCTGGGCGATGCCCAAGCGGTATACGACTTCCTGCGCGCCGCGCGCACCGAGCTGGGCGAGGCGGCGGTACTGAACGCGGTCGACGTGCTGTCGCGCAAGCCGGCCGTCCCGCCGGGGCTGGACCCGGAGCTGGTCGACCGGCTGCCGGACGTGCCGGGCGTCTACCGTTTCTATGGCGAGGACCGGGCGCTGCTGTATGTCGGCAAGAGCAACAACATCCGCAGCCGGGTGCTGGCGCACTTCGGCGGCGACCACCGCAGCCAGAAGGAGATGCGCCTGAGCCAGCAGGTGCAAGACATCGACTGGATCGAGACCGTCGGCGAGTTCGGAGCGCTGCTGCTGGAAGCGCGGCTGATCAAGGATATGCAACCCTTGCACAATGTCCGTGGCCGGCGCGAGGGCGGGTTGTGCTCGCTGCGGCTGCAGCAGGACGACAAGGGTTTTGCGGTGCCCGTGGTGGTGCAGGCGGCCGAAGTCGATTTCTCCGTGGCCGGCCCTTTGTACGGGCTGTTCCGCAACAGCCGCGAGGCCAACAAGGCGCTGGAGGACATGGCCGAAGCCTACGGTCTGTGCCGCAACGTGCTGGGGCTCGAACGCGCGCGCGGGAATCGGCCCTGCTTCGGTCACCAGACCGGCCGCTGTCGCGGTGCCTGCGTCGGACGAGAACCGGCCACCCATCACAATATGCGGCTCCTGAACGTGCTGGCGAAGATCCGGGTGCGGGACTGGCCCTACGCCGGCCCGATCCGGGTGATCGAGACCGATCCGGTCAGTGGCGAGGAGGCGGTGCACGGCTTCGACCGCTGGGGGCATCTGGGCAGCTGGCGTGCCGACGAGCCGCAGGACGCACGGCAGGATGCGGGCTTCGATCTTGACGTCTACCGGCTGCTCAACACCGTGTTGAAAAAGCCGCCGGCCAATACCCGGATCGAGGAGTAGGGCTTCCCGTCGCCTCCTCGCGCCGATGAGGCGAGCCGCCTCGGCGGCAATCCGGGCCTGCGGCGGCGGCGGCGGGGGACATGTCAGGCCCCGCTGCGTCAATGCAAAAGCCCGCCGGCTTCGATTGCCGGCGGGCTTTTTTTTCGTGCGGCGCTGGCCGCTCAGGCTTCGGTTTCGAACTGCTTGACCACGGTGCTCATTTCGCGCGATTTGCTGAACAGGTCGTCGATCAGCGTGCTGGCCTGCGAGATTTCGCGGGTCGAGGCCTCGATCTGTTTGCTGATCTCCACGATGCGTTGCGCCAGATCCTGCGAGGTGCTGGACTGCTGGGCGTTGGCTGTCGCAATCCCGCACATCATGTCGTTGATCTGCTGGCTGGAGGCGAGGATGTCGCCCAGGCTTTGCGAGGTGTTGCCCAGGTATTCCTGCCCCTGGCGCGAGCGCTCGCCCACCTGCTTCATCGCGTCCACCGCCGAATCGGTGACCTCGCCAATGCCGCTGACGATCTGGTTGATCTCGCGCGTGCTGTTGGCGGTGCGTTCGGCCAGCTTGCGCACTTCGTCGGCCACCACGGCGAAGCCGCGTCCGGCTTCACCGGCGCGGGCGGCCTCGATGGCGGCGTTGAGCGCCAGCAGGTTGGTCTGGTCGGCGATGTCGCGGATGGTGTCGGTCACGGTGCCGATGTTGGCGACGGCCTTGTGCAGTTCCTCGATCGTGTTCTGCGCGCTGAGCACGGTGCGGGCGGCCTCCTGCGTTTCTTCGCGCGATCTTTCCATCTGGTGCACGCCGGTTTCGGCGATATCGTGCGCCTTGCCGGTCTCGGTGCTGGCCTGGCCGGCGTTTTCGGCGACCTGGCTGATCGAGGCGCTCATTTGTTCCACCGCGCTGGACACGCTGCTGACCTGCTCGGATTGCCGCTGCAGTCGCTGCTGCAGCTCGCCCATGGCGGTGTTGAGGCCCTCGCTGCGGCTTTGCACGACCTGTGTGGTCTGGATCAGGTCGTCGATGATGACCTTGATGTGGACCTGCATGTGCGCCAGCGACGATTCCAGCTGGCCGATTTCATCGTTCCGGCCGGTGGTGATCTGGTTGTTGAGCTTGCCCTCGGCCATGCGGTTGAACGTGTCCATCAGTCTGTGCAGCCGGGCCTTCTTGGAGGACATCGACACGAGGAAGGCGATGGAGAGCCCGAGCGACACCGCGATACCGACATAGTGGAGGCTGCCGGTTTCCGTCAGGGCGAGCGCGATGATCAGTGCGTTCAGGCTCACTAGCAGGGCGGTGACCTGCGTGTTGATCGAGATGTCCGGCTTGCGTGAGCGGGGCATGGAGCCGGTCTGGCCGATCTTGCGGTACAGGGCGTCCGCGGCGTCGATGTCGGCTCTGGACGCGGGGGAGCGGACCGACATGTAACCGGTGATCTGGCCGTTCTGGCTGACCGGCACGATATGGGCGTTGACCCAGTAGTGGTCGCCGTTCTTGCAGCGGTTTTTAACGATGCCGCGCCACGGCTTGCCTGCCTGGATCGTGCTCCACAGGTCGGCAAAGGCGGCTGCCGGCATGTCGGGGTGGCGGACGATGTTCTGGTGCGCCCCCAGCAGTTCCTCGCGGTTAAAGCCCGACATCTCGACAAAGGCGTCGTTGGCGTAGGTGATGACGCCCTTGAGGTCGGTCTTGGTCACGATGGTGCCGTGGGTGAACGGTCTTTCGATATTGCTGACGGGCAAATTGATTTTCATATCGGCAGGTCGGTCACGGTCCGTGTGATCCCGCTGAGGGGTGGACTGTAGTAATGAATGGAGGAGGGGCTTGAGTAGAAATACTCACGAAAGATGCGAATTGTATATGGCTATCGAGATAAGCAAAGAGCGATTTGCGCTGTAGAAGCAGAATTTCTCTGTCATCTGACCATGTCTTGATCTGCATCAAGGCTGCTCCGTGGCCGGGGCGATCTTGCTGTGTCGTTGACGCAACACGGTGATCTTCTCTGCCGAAATGTTCCAGAACGAACATGGCAAGCCGAATTGCAGACAAAAAAAAGCACGGGGGTAAGCCCGTGCTTGAAGTCTACAAAGGAGAAAATAGAGGAGAAACTATCAAGAAGCAGTTGCTGCATCTCAACGAGAACAAATTATGCGACTCACCCTTTTCGGTGTCAACCATGTTTATGTTGTTTTACGAAAAACATAAGTGCTTGTCGCGGAAATGTACGTTCATTATTGAGGCTTAAGCCATTATTACGGGCTGGTTTCAAATTTCAGGTTCATTTCCGAAAAATTTGTCACAGATCATGGCGCGACTTCGGCCCGCTTGTCGTTGTATGCGACAATACGGACCATCCATGCGAACGCGGTCGCAATGTCCGTGTTCGCCGACAGCCCTGAGTTAGCAAGGAATGTTCCAGATGATGTTGCCCGATCCGCGCCTGATGCCGCGCGTCGCCCCGAAAAACGAACTGATCCGCGCGATCATGTCGCTCCTGACCGAATCCGATGCCGCCGCCGCCCGTGCCAAGGCCGATGCCCTGCGCCAGACCGTGGTGCAGACGCTGGATTTCGACGACAACCAGGCCCTCACCGTCGCGCTGCAATTGGCTCCGGACCAGACAGCCTATAAAACGCTGTGGAACACCGCGCTGGATGTGCTGGAAACACCGGCCATTGGCCGCCACGCCGTCGTGTTCGCCCTGCCGCTGGTGCTGGCGGCAGGTTCCAAGAGCCCGGCCAAACTGCCGGAAACCGTCGACGCCGACGCGCTGCTGGCGATCCTGAAGCAGCACGGCGTGGTTCGGGCCGATGCCGAGGTTTTCCTGTCCGGCCGCCTGCTGCACCAGGAAACGCTGGGTTCGGTGTCGTTCTCGCAGCTCTACCGTTTCGGCCAGGACCTGACTCGGGCGGAAGACTGTCTGCCGGAGCTGGCGCCGACCGCCGTGCCGGTGATGGAAGAGGGCGTGTTCGTGCGCTATCTGGTTGGCGTTGCGATGCAGGATGCCGGCGCGCCGGCCGCGATCAAGCTGGGCGGGGCCATGGGCGAGTGGGGCATGCCGCTGATGCAGGCGCTGGCCGAGCAGCTCAAGACCCCGGGCGTGACCCTGTTCCCGATTCCGCTGGTGCCCAACGTGGTGCCCGAGGCCCTGCGCCAGGGCTCGGCCATGCGCTTCGAGGTCAACCTGCAGATGTGGGCGTCCAACATCATCAAGCGCCTGCGCGAAGGCGGCGTGACGATCGTGGCCGTGGCGGCCGCGCACGAGAACGGCGAGCTGCGTTTCACCATCAGCAGCCCCGGCGACGACAAGAACTGGGCCGGCTACGTGTGGCCGCTGGCGCCGCTGGATTCGGTCGAGCGCATCGCCGAGAACTTCCAGATGCTGATGGCCGAATGCCAGATCGAGGACGTGCGGCTGGTGCCGGACGTGCAGCCGGACCGCGTCAACGACGTGCCGTTCCTGATTACCTGCAACGACGCGCAAGCGAACGCCCTGACCCGTCACTGATTTTCACTAGCGAAAATGGCACTTCGGCCACGGCCGTGGTGCCATCGTGTAAAATTCGCCCCGAATTCTCCACTTACCCAGATGGAAGCCTCGCATGTTTGCTGCCGACCACACCATTCATTCCTTTGATCCCGAACTCGCCGCCGCGATGGACGCCGAAGTCCAGCGCCAGCTCGACCACATCGAACTGATCGCGTCGGAAAACTACACCAGCCCGGCGGTGATGGAAGCCCAGGGCTCCCAGCTCACCAACAAGTACGCCGAAGGCTATCCGGGCAAGCGTTTCTACGGTGGCTGCGAGCACGTCGACGTGGTCGAGCAGCTCGCCATCGACCGCGTGAAGAAGCTGTTCGGCGCCGAATACGCCAACGTCCAGCCGCATTCCGGCTCGCAGGCCAACCAGGCCGTGTACTTCTCCATCCTCAAGCCGGGCGACACCGTGATGGGGATGAACCTCGGCCACGGCGGCCACCTGACCCACGGCAGCCCGGCCAACCTGTCCGGCAAGCTGTTCAACATCGTCGCCTACGGCCTGAACGAAAACGAAGAAATCGACTACGACGACATGGAACGCGTGGCGATGGAAACCAAGCCGAAGCTGATCATCGGCGGCGCCTCGGCCTACGCGCTGCGCTTCGACTTCGAACGCATGGGCCAGATCGCCAAGAAGGTCGGCGCCTACTTCATGGTCGATATGGCGCACTACGCCGGCCTGATCGCCGCCGGCGTCTACCCGAACCCGGTGCCACACGCCGACTTCGTCACCTCGACCACCCACAAGACCCTGCGCGGCCCGCGCGGCGGCCTGATCCTGGCGAAGGCCGAGTTCGAGAAATCGATCAACAGCAACGTGTTCCCGACCCTGCAGGGCGGCCCGCTGATGCACGTCATCGCCGGCAAGGCCGTGGCCTTCAAGGAAGCGCTGCAGCCCGAGTTCAAGGCCTATCAGGAACAAGTGCTGAAGAACGCCGCCATCATGGCCAAGATCCTGGCCGAGCGCGGCCTGCGCATCATCTCCGGCCGCACTGAATCGCACGTCTTCCTCGTCGATCTGCGCCCGAAGGGTCTGACCGGCAAGGCTGCCGACGCCGTGCTGGGCCGCGCCAACATCACCGTCAACAAGAACGCGATTCCGAACGACCCGGAAAGCCCGTTCGTGACCTCCGGCATCCGCATCGGCTCGCCGGCGATCACCACCCGCGGCTTCAAGGAAGCCGAAGCGATCCAGGTCGCCAACCTGATCGCCGACGTGCTCGACAACCCGAACGACGACGCCGTGATCGCCCGTGTCGCCGCCGAAGCGACCGCGCTGTGCCGCCGCTTCCCGGTGTACGCAGCCTGAAACGGTGAACGCCCGGCCTGCCGGGCGTGAATCGCGAACCGTGAAACGTGGCGCTTCGGCGCCACGTTTTTCACATCCGGATAGCCTTCGCCCTGACTCATCATATCTGCCGGAGCCTTTGATGAAATGCCCCTTCTGCGGCCATGCCGATACCCAGGTGATCGACTCGCGCGTCAGCGAAGACGGCGCGTCCATCCGCCGCCGCCGCCGCTGCCTGTCATGCGAAAAGCGCTTCACCACCTTCGAGACGGCCGAGGTCCGGATGCCGCAGGTGGTCAAGCAGGACGGCCATCGCGCCGAGTTCGACGTCGCCAAGCTGCGCACCAGCTTCGTGCGCGCGCTGCATAAGCGCCCGGTGCCGACCCCGCTGGTCGATCAGGCCATCGAGCGGATCAAGCAGAAGCTCTTGAGCCTGGGGGAGCGCGAAATCAGCGCGCGCGAAATCGGCGAGATGGTGATGAACGAGCTGGCCCAGCTCGACAAGGTGGCCTACGTTCGTTTCGCCTCGGTCTATCGCAGTTTCCAGGACGTGTCCGAGTTTTCGGCCGCGATCAAGGAAGTGTCGCGCAAGCATTGATGCGGCGATGCACGCCTCTGGCGTGCCGAGAACACAGGCGCGGCGGACCATGCCGGTTCCGCCCGCTTTCCGCGTCCGTCCTTGTCCGTTTCCCGGTTTGCCCCCGCCGTTTGCCATCGAGTCCCCGTCATGTTCTCCGCTACTGACCATCTCCACATGAGCCATGCCCTGCGCCTCGCCGCGCTCGGGCTGAACACCACCACGCCCAATCCGCGCGTCGGCTGCGTCATCGTGCGCGACGGCACCGTGGTCGGCGAGGGCTGGCACGAAAAGGCCGGCACGCCGCACGCCGAGGTGCATGCGCTGCGGCAGGCGGGCGAAGCCGCGCGCGGGGCGACTGCCTACGTGACGCTGGAACCGTGCAGCCATCACGGCCGCACGCCACCGTGCGCCGACGCCCTGGTGCGGGCCGGAGTTGCCCGCGTGGCGGCGGCGATGGTCGACCCGAACCCGCTGGTGGCCGGGCAGGGCATCGCCCGTCTGCGCGCGGCGGGCATCGATGCCGCCGCCGGCCTGCTCGAAGCGGAAGCGCTGGAGCTCAACAAGGGCTTCGTCAGCCGCATGCGCCGTGGCCGGCCGTGGGTGACGGTCAAGCTCGGCATGAGCCTGGACGGCAAGACCGCGCTCGACAGCGGCCAGAGCCAGTGGATCACCGGGCCGGACGCCCGCCGCGACGTGCAGCGCCTGCGGGCGCGCAGCTGCGCCGTCGTCACCGGCAGCGGCACGGTACGGGTCGACAATCCGCGGCTGACCGTGCGCGATCTCCCTGTCAGCCGCCAGCCGCGCCGGGTGGTGGTGGACGGTGCGCTCGTCACGTCGCCGACCGCGACGCTCTACCGCGACGGCGGCACGCTGATTGCCACCACCGTGGCCGACGTGGCCCGACACGCGCCGTTTCTGGCCAGTGGCAACGAGATCGCGACGCTGGCCGGCGCCGACGGCCGGGTCGATCTGGCAGCGCTGCTCGCGCAGCTGGCCGGGCAAGGCGTCAACGAGGTCATGGTCGAGGCCGGAGCCGGGCTGGCCGGCGCGTTTCTGGCGTCCGGGCTGGTCGACGAAATCGTCTGCTACGTCGCGCCCTGCGTGGTCGGTCGCCACGCCCGCGGGCTGTTCGACCTGCCCGCGCTGGCTGATCTGGCCGACAAGGTGGCGTTGCGCTGGCATGACGTGCGCCAGGTCGGCACCGATCTGCGCCTGACGTTGCGGCCGGTTTCGCCGGCCTGATCGCCCCTTCCCGCGGCAACCTGCCGCTTGCGCTGTCGGCCCTCCCGGAATCACCGCCGTATTGCGGCGTGCCGGAGAGATCGGCCTGCGGAAGCGCCCATCGCCGGGATTCCGGTCCGGCGACGAGACGTTGCGATGGCTGGCGTCCACCGCCAGACCGGCTTCCTGCCGTGCTCTGGCGGCCATTAAATCATTCGGTTTTTCTGAGCAAGTTCCCGCAAACCTTTCGCTATCTCCCGACTTCCTGGCGATCTAACATCGTTTTATCCGTTCGACCGAACGCAATAAATCGCCAAGGAATTTCTCATGCTTACCCTGCGAGCTTCCCGTGATCGTGGCCTGGCCGAGTTCGGCTGGCTGTCCAGCCGTCACAGCTTTTCTTTCGGCCACTACTACGATCCCCGCTTTACCGGCTACTCCGACCTTCTGGTCATCAACGACGACGTGGTCGCGCCGTCGCAGGGTTTCGGTACCCACGGCCACCGCGACATGGAAATCATCAGCTATGTGCTGGAAGGCCAGCTGGAACACAAGGACAGCATGGGCACCGGTTCCGTCATCCGTCCCGGCGACGTGCAGCGGATGAGCGCCGGTCGGGGCGTGCAGCACAGCGAATACAACGCCTCGTCCAGCGAGCCGGTCAATTTCCTGCAGATCTGGATTCAGCCGGCGGTGAAAGGCATTGCACCCGGCTACGAGCAGATTCGGGTCGCCGACGAGGAAAAGCGCGGGCAATTGCGCCTGATCGCCTCGCCCGACGGCGCCCAGGGCTCGGTCACCCTTCATCAGGACGCGCGCTTGTACGCCAGCCTGCTGGCGGCGGGTGAAACCCTGTCGGCGGTGCTGCCGGCCGGCCGTCGCGCCTACCTGCATCTGGCGCGTGGCGGGATGCGGGTGAACGAGCAGACGCTGGAGTCGGGCGACGCCCTGTTCATCGAAAACGAGGCGACGCTGGAGATCGCCGCGTCGGAAAACAGCGAATTCCTGCTGTTCGATCTACGCTGAACCGACGGCCGCATATTCGCTCCGGCAAGCGGCCGGCCGCGTGACTCGGACGGGACGTGCATGATGAAGATCGGGATTGAAGACGCGACGGAATTCACGGTTCTCCTCCTGCAGGCCATGGGAGTGTCCGGGCCGGTGGCGCGGGACGTGGCCGGGCATCTGGTCGAATCGGACCGTGCCGGCTACCCGAGTCATGGCCTGTCGATCCTACCGGGCTACCGTCAGGCGCTGGTGCGCGGCGAGATTGCGCCGCAGGCCGAGTTGCAGTGCCTGCGCGACGAGGGCGTGGTGCTCGCCTTCGATGGCCGACATGGCTTCGGGCAGCATGTCGGCAAGGCCGCGATGGCGCGCGCCATCGAACGCGCGCGCGAGTGTGGCCTGTGCGTCTTTACCCTGCGCCATGCCCATCATCTGGGCCGCATCGGGTATTACGGCGAGCAGGCCGCCGCCGCCGGTCTGGCGCTGCTGGCGTTCACCAACATCATCGACCGCGCTCCGATGGTGGCCCCGTTCGGCGGCGCGCAGGCGCGGCTGACGACCAATCCCTTGTGTTTTGTGTGGCCGCTGCCCGGAGGGCGGCCGCCGTTCGTGCTGGATCTTGCGACCAGCGCGATCGCGCTCAACAAAGCCCGGGTGCTGGCCGCGCGCGGCGAGCCCGCCCCGGAGGGCGCGCTGGTCGACGCCTGGGGCAAGCCGACCACCGATGCCTCGGTGATGGTGAAGCCGCCGGCCGGCGCCCTGCTGCCGTTTGGCGGTCACAAGGGCTATGGGCTGGGGCTGGCGGTTGAGCTGTTTGCCGGCATCTTGTCGGGCGGCGGCATGATCGGGGAGGAGGACCGCGACAGCCCGGGGCTGGCGACCAACAATATGTTCGCGCTGCTGCTCGACCCGGCACATTTCGCCGACCCGCAGTGGACCCAGGCGCAGATCGGAAACTTCATCGACTATCTGCACGGCTGTCCGCCGACGGCGGGCGGGGAGGGCGTGCAGTATCCGGGCGAGTACGAGGCGCGCAACCGGGAGAGGCACGCCGTGGCGATCGAGCTGGACGGTCCGAGCTGGGAGGGGTTGCGGCAGATGGCCGCCGAGCTCGGCGTGGCGGTGCCGCCGGTGGCGGGATAGGCCGGCAGGAGCCTGTGTTTGCGCCCGCTGGCGTGCCGGTAGACTGCACGCCGGGCGGGCGAATGCGTTGACGAGGGGCTGCAAGCCGAGTCGGCCAGAATGCCGGGCCGACAAAAAAACCGCATGTTCAAGACATGCGGTTTTTCGTTTCCGGTGACCGGACGCGGCCAACAGACGCCGGCGCGGCGGTGCAGGCCGGCGAAGTGGTCGGGGTGTCCGAACGGGTCAGCCCAGCTTGCCGTCTTCCGCCCAGCTGCGGATGGTGCGGATGCAGTCCACGTCCAGATCGGTGTAAGCCTTC
>JASLDQ010000293.1 GCA_030151505.1 Chromobacteriaceae bacterium | reverse complement strand
GTCGAAGCCATGGTGCTGTCGATCGATATCGAGAAGGAACGCATCTCGATGGGCATCAAGCAGCTCGAAGGCGATCCGTTCGGCAACTTCGTCGCCATGAACGACAAGAACAGCCTGGTCAAGGGCACCGTCAAGTCGATGGACGCCAAGGGCGCCGTGATCGATCTGGGCGGCGATGTGGAAGGCTACCTGCGTGCCAGCGAAGTGTCGCGTGACCGCGTGGAAGACATCCGCACCGTGTTGAAGGACGGCGAAGAAATCGAAGCCGTGGTGCTGAACATCGACCGCAAGTCGCGTTCGATCCAGCTGTCGATCAAGGCCAAGGATGCCGCCGAAGAGCAGGGCGTGATGCGCAGCTTCCAGGCCGACCCCAACGCCTCTGCCGGTACCACCAGTCTCGGCGCGCTGCTGAAGGCCAAGCTCTCGGGCAATAACGCCGAATAAGGCGCGTTATGACCAAGTCGGAGCTGATCGCAAGGCTCGCGGAACGCTACCCGCAACTGGTCGCCAAAGATGCTGAGATGGCCGTCAAGGCCATTCTCGACGCGATGGCGAGCAGTCTGTCCCAAGGGCAGCGTATCGAGATCCGGGGGTTCGGCAGTTTTGACCTGAACTACCGTCCGCCCCGCCTCGGTCGCAATCCGAAGTCCGGCTCCAGTGTCGACGTTCCCGAAAAGTACGTCCCGCACTTCAAGGCCGGCAAGGAGTTGCGCGAACGTGTGGATGCCCAGATCGAAGGGTGAACACAGTAGCGATCCGCTTTAAGCATCAAGACAACGCCACGGATGATGTCCGTGGCGTTTTTGCGTCCGGCGCGGCTCGGCCGCAAGGCACGGTTATGGTCCCTCTTGTGGGCCGGAATCGTTTACACTAGCGGCCTTTGCTCCGATAGGGGTCGCGTCATGCGTTACGTCGGCTGGATCCTCAAATTTGTCGTGTTTGTCGTGCTGCTCGCGCTGGCCATGCAGAACAGCGACATTGTCACGCTCAAGCTGTTCCTCGGTTATACCTGGCAGGCACCGCTTATCCTGCTCCTGCTGATTTTCTTCGGCGTAGGGACCGCGTTCGGGCTGACCGCCGGCTTCTTTTACTATCTCAAGCTGCGGCGCGAACTGACCGGGCTGAAGAAAGAATTGCGCCTGCGGCAGCAGACCGGCAGCCAGGTCGTCAGTGACCCGAGCGATGCCGTGGCCGACTGAAGGCATCCTGGCCGTGGTTGGCGCAAGCCTCAGGGCATGATTACCGAGCATTTTCCGACTGCGGCCGCCTTGTGCGGCCGTCATCGAATCAAGAGCGCGACCCGTCCCGACAGGACATGGCCCGCGCCGCAAGCAGACAAGGTTTGACGACGTGCAAGAATTCGAACTCTGGTGGTTGCTGGTCTTTCCGGTGTTCTTCGGACTGGGCTGGCTGGCGGCCCGCATCGACATGCGGGAAGTGCTGGCGTCCGCCCGCGCGGTGCCGGCCAGTTACTTCAAGGGGCTGACCGCGCTGGTCGACGCCGACGACAACGAAGCCGTGCGCCGGCTGGCCGAAGTGGCCAAGAACCAGCCCAAGGCCGTCGAGCTGCAGGTGGCGCTGGGCAAGCTCTATCGCCGCCGCGGCGAGAACGAACTCGCCATCCGCCTCCACCAGCAGCTACTGGGCCAGCCCGACCTGACCGAACCGCAACGCGACAGCGTCAATCTCGAACTGGCCGAGGATTTCCTCAAGGCCGGTCTGGTCGACCGCGCCGAGGAAATCCTCGCCAAGCTGGCGCAGGCCTCCGGCGTCCACCAGGCCGCCCGCCAGCGCCTGCTCGACATCTACCAGCAGGAGCGCGACTGGCCGCGCGCGATCGCCTTGGCCAGCGAACTGCGCAGCGAGGCGACCAGCTTCCAGCGCGAACTGGCCGAATTCCACTGCGAACTGGCCCAAACCGCCCTGATCAAGTCCGATCTCGCCACCGCCCGCGCGGAAGTCGAGCAGGCGTTTAGCGCCAGCCGCCGCTGTCCGCGCGCCAGCCTGATTGCCGGCGACATCGAACTGGCCGACGGCAAGCCGGAAGCCGCCATTGCGGCGTGGCAGGCGATCGAGGCGCAGAACCCGGAATACCTGACCCTCGCCGCCGAGCGCCTGCTTGATGCCTACGACCGCCTGGGCAAGCTCGCCGACGGGGTCAAGCTGCTGCGCGGCTGGCTCGCCAGCTACCCGCAACTCGATCTGGTCGATCTGGTCTATCCGCGTGTCTCCCAGCTCGACGGCGATGCCGAAGGGCTGGCTTTCCTGCGCGACGCCATCCACGCCAATCCCTCGCTCGGTGGTCTGGCCAAGCTGATCGATGCCCGTTTCGCCAGCCTCACGCCCGATTCGCGCCAGGACGCGGAACTGGCGCGCGAGCTGATGCTGTCGTATTCGCGCCGCCTGCATGTGCATCGCTGCAAGCGCTGCAACTTCCGTTCCAAAACCTTTTTCTGGCATTGCCCGGCCTGCGGCGAATGGGAGAGCTTTACGCCCAACCGCAGCGAAACGGCGTCCGCCTGAGTGTCATCCATGAATCCGTTTGCTCCCGCTCTCGCCGCGACCACCTGCACCTCGCCGGTCATCGTCGCCCTCGATTTCCCGACCGAAGCCGCCACGCTCGATTTCATTTCCCGCCTTGACCCGGCTGCCTGCCGCCTGAAGGTCGGCAAGGAACTGTTCACCGCCACCGGCCGCAAGCTGGTGGACGCCATGGTGGCGCGCGGTTTCGACGTCTTCCTCGACCTCAAGTACCACGACATCCCCAACACCGTCGCCAGCGCCTGCAAGGTCGCGGCCTAGATGGGGGTGTGGATGGTGGACCTGCACGCCAGCGGCGGCCGCCGGATGATGGAGGCCGCGCGCGAGGCCCTCGAAGGCTATTCGCGCCGCCCGCTCCTGATCGGCGTGACCGTGCTGACCAGCATGAGCGAGGAAGACCTGGCCGAGCTCGGCCTGCCCGACAGCAAGACCCAGGTGATGAAGCTCGCCCGCCTCGCCAAGTCCAGCGGACTGGACGGCGTGGTGTGCTCGGCGCAGGAAGCCGCGATGCTGAAGCCGGCGCTGGGCGCCGACTTCAAGCTGGTGACGCCGGGCATCCGCCTGGCCGACAGCGCCGCCGACGACCAGCGCCGAGTGATGACGCCCGAGGCCGCGGTGGCGGCCGGCGCCGACTATCTGGTGATCGGCCGGCCGATCACCCGTGCCGCCGATCCGCTGGCGGTGCTGGCGCGCATCAATGCCGACCTGCGCGCGCAGGCGAACGGAGGCTGACATGGGAGCGCTGGCCGGACTCAAGCTCGATCCCGCTGAATTCTTGCCACGACTCGCGGCCGCCCGCGTGCTGGTCGTGGGCGACGTGATGCTCGACCGCTACTGGTTTGGCGACGTGACCCGCATTTCGCCCGAGGCACCGGTGCCGGTGGCGCGCATCGGCCGGATGGAAGAGCGCGCCGGCGGCGCCGCCAACGTCGCGCGCAACATCGCCGCGCTGGGCGGGCAGGCCACCATGCTGTCGGTGGTCGGCGACGACGAGCCGGCCGCCGCGCTGGAAAACCTGCTGCGCGAAGACGGCGTGGCGGTGTCGTTCAAGCGCGATGCCAACATCTCCACCACCATCAAGCTGCGCGTGCTGGCGCGCCAGCAGCAGCTGATCCGCATCGACTTCGAGGATGCGCCCAGCCACGAAATCCTCGCCGACAAGCTCGACGACTACGCCGAGCTGGTGAATGCCCACGACGTGATCATCCTGTCCGACTACGGCAAGGGCGGCCTGACCCATGTGGCTCGCATGATCGAACTGGCGCGCGTCGCCGGCAAGCCGGTGCTGATCGACCCCAAGGGCGACGACTGGGCCAAGTACGCCGGTGCCACGCTGCTGACGCCGAACAAGAGCGAATTCCGCCAGGTGGCCGGTTCGTGGCGGGACGAAGCACAGCTGACCGCCAAGGCCGAGGCGCTGCGTGCCGAACTGAAGCTGGATGCCTTGCTCGTGACCCGCAGCGAGGAGGGCATGAGCCTTTACCGAGCCGACGGCGTCATCAACCAGCCGACCCTGGCGCGCGAGGTCTACGACGTGTCCGGCGCGGGCGACACCGTGATCGGCACGCTGGGCCTGATGCTGGCGGCCGGGCTCGGCCTGCCCGACGCGATGCAGGTCGCCAATGCCGCGGCCGGCATCGTGGTCGGCAAGCTCGGCACCGCCGTCGTCACCCGCGAGGAACTGTTCGGCGAGCGCCGGCACGGCGGCGAGTGAGCGCCGGCCTCCGGTGCCAGCCATGCATCAACGGACATGCCGCGGCACCGCGCCCGGCAAGGCCGCCGACCACCGCGTTTTACCTTCCGCGATCAGGCGGAGACAAAGGATTCTGACATGAGCAAATACATCGTCGTCACCGGCGCCGCCGGCTTCATCGGTTCCAACCTCGTCAAGGCGCTCAACGCGCGCGGCGAGACCAATATCATCGCAGTCGACGACCTGACCGACGGGCCGAAGTTCCGCAATCTGGTCGATTGCGACATCGCCCACTACGTCGACAAGGGCGACTTCATCGAAATGCTGCTGGACGGGATGTGGGACGGCGAGATCAAGGCCGTGCTGCACCAGGGCGCCTGTTCCGACACCATGGAGCACGACGGCAAGTTCATGCTGGAGAACAACTACCAGTACACGCTGTCGCTGTTCGAATACTGCCAGCAGGACCAGATTCCCTTCCTGTACGCCTCCAGCGCGGCGGTGTACGGCGGCGGCCAGGTGTTCCGCGAGGAGCGCGAGCACGAAGGCCCGCTCAACGTCTACGGCTACTCCAAATTCCTGTTCGACCAAGTGCTGCGCCGTCGGATGGAAAAGGGCCTGTCCGCCCAGGCCGTCGGCTTCCGCTACTTCAACGTCTACGGTCCGCGCGAGCAGCACAAGGGCCGGATGGCGTCGGTGGCTTTCCACCACTTCAACGAGTACCGCGACCACGGCCGGGTCAAGCTGTTCGGCGAGTACGACGGCTACGGCGCCGGCCAGCAGAGCCGCGACTTCGTGTCGGTGGAGGATGTGGTCAAGGTCAACCTGTTCTTCCTCGACCACCCGGAAAAGTCCGGCATCTTTAACCTCGGCACCGGCCGGGCCGAGCCCTTCAACAACGTGGCGCTGGCCTCGGTCAACGCCTGCCGTCGCGCCCGCGGGGAGGCCGAGCTGAGCCTGGACGAGATGGTGGCGCAGGGCATCCTCGAATACATCCCCTTCCCGGACGCGCTCAAGGGCAAGTACCAGAGCTACACCTGCGCCGACATCGGCCAGCTGCGCGCGGCCGGCTACGCTGAGGAATTCCTGACCGTGGCCGAGGGCATCGCCCGCTACGCCGGCAAGGTGGGCGCGTGATGGGCTACCGCGTCATTCCGGTCACGCCCTTCATGCAGAACTGCTCGCTGGTGTGGTGCGACGCCACCCGCGACGCGGCGGTGATCGACCCCGGCGGCGACGTGGCGCGCATCCTCGCCGCCATCGAGGCCGAGGGCGTGACCGTCACCCGCATCCTGCTGACCCACGGCCATCTTGACCACGTCGGCGGCGCGGCCGAGCTGGCCGCAAAACTCGACGTGCCCATCCTTGGCCCGCACCCGGACGACGACTACTGGCTCGCCGGCCTGCCGCAGCAGGCGCAGCGCTTCGGTTTTCCGCCGGCCGCCGCCTTGCAGCCGGACCGCTGGCTGGCTGGCGGCGACACGGTCCGGGTCGGCCAGCGCGTGCTCGACGTGCTGCACTGCCCCGGCCACACCCCTGGCCACGTGGTGTTCGTCGATGCCGAATCGCGCCAGGCGTGGGTGGGTGACGTGCTGTTCGCCGGTTCCATCGGCCGGACCGATTTCCCCGGCGGCAAGCACGAGGACCTGATCCGTTCGATCCGCGAGACCCTGTTCCCGCTGGGCGACGACATCACCTTCGTGCCGGGCCACGGCCCCGAATCGACCTTCGGCGACGAGCGCCGTCACAATCCCTTCGTGGCCGACACGCGCTTCGGCTGAGTGGCGCGAGCCTGGCCGCACGCCGCACCGGGGCGCTCCGCAAGGGGCGCCCTTGTTGCATCCGGGCCTCCCGCTTGCCCGGAGCGCCGGCTTTGGGCGATGATGCCCGACCCATTTCCGGAACCCATTTCCAAGGACACGCTGCATCATGTTCGAACACGTCGACGCCTATCCCGGCGACCCCATCCTCACCCTGGTTGAAACCTTCCACAAGGACCCGCGCGAGCAGAAGGTCAATCTGGGCATCGGCCTCTACTACGACGAGGAAGGCCGCATTCCGCTGCTGGGATCGGTGCAGAAGGCCGAGGCCGCCCGCGCCGCCAAGCCGGCCGCTCGTCCCTACCTGCCGATGGAAGGCGCCGCCAACTATCGCGAAGCGGTGCAGAAGCTGCTGTTCGGCGCTTCGCACGCAGCGGTGAAGGCCGGTCGCATCGCCACCATCCAGACCATCGGCGGCTCCGGCGCGCTGAAGGTCGGCGCTGACTTGCTCAAGCGCTACTTTCCGGGCAGCGAAGTCTGGGTCAGCAATCCGACCTGGGACAATCACCGCTCCATCTTCGAGGGCGCCGGTTTCACCGTTCACGACTACCCCTACTACGATGCCGCCACCGGCGGCGTGCGCTTCGACGACATGCTGGCCACCCTCAAGGCCCTGCCGGCGCAAAGCGTGGTGCTGCTGCACCCCTGCTGCCACAACCCGACCGGCATCGACCTGTCGAAGGAGCAATGGCAGGCCGTGATCAAGCTGGTGGTCGAGCGCGAGCTGATCCCCTTCCTCGACATCGCCTACCAGGGCTTCGGCGACAGCCTCGACGACGACGCCTACGCCATCCGCGCGATGGCCGATGCCGGCGTCAGCTTCTTCGTCAGCAACTCCTTCTCCAAGAACCTGTCGTTCTATGGCGAGCGCTGCGGCGGCCTGTCGGTGGTGTGCAAGGATGCCGAGGAAGCCGGTCGCGTGCTGGGCCAGATGAAGTTCACCGTGCGCCGCAACTACTCCAGCCCGCCGACCCACGGCGGCCAGATCGCCGCGGCGGTGATGAGCGATGCCGCGCTCTACGAAGAGTGGGTGGGCGAGGTGGCTGAAATGCGCGAGCGCATCAAGGAAATGCGCCAGAAGCTCTACGACGTGCTGACCGCCAAGGTGCCGGGCCGCGACTTCAGCTACTTCATCAAGCAGCGCGGCATGTTCAGCTACACCGGTCTGAGCCCGGCCCAGGTCGACCGCCTGCGCGAAGAGTTCGGCGTGTATCTGGTGCGCTCGGGCCGCATGTGCGTGGCCGGCCTCAACCGCCGCAACGTGGAATAAGTGGCTGACGCGATGGCGGCGGTACTCAAGGACTGATTCCGGGTTTCGCCTTCATGCAAAACGGCCCGCCGGTCATCAACCGGCGGGCCGTTTTTGCTTGCGGGCAAGCGGTGAGGCTTACACCACGCCCTGTTCGATCATCGAGTCGGCCACCTTGCGGAAGCCGGCGATGTTGGCGCCCAGCACCAGGTTGCCCGGCTGGCCGAATTCGCGCGCGGTTTCGCTGGCGCTGCGGTGGATGCCGGCCATGATGCCCTGCAGCTTGGCGTCGACTTCGTCGAAGCTCCACTGCAGCATGCTGGCGTTCTGGCTCATTTCCAGCTGGCTGGTGGCCACGCCGCCGGCGTTGGCCGCCTTGCCCGGACCGTAGTGGATGCCGGCCTCGATGAAGAGGTCGACCGCTTCCTGGGTCGACGGCATGTTGGCGCCCTCGGCCACCAGCTTGCAGCCGTTTTTCAGCAGTTCGCGGGCATCCGCACCGTTGAGCTCGTTCTGCGTCGCGCACGGGAAGGCGGCGTCGCACGGGATCGACCACACCGCATTGCGGCCGGCCGGGTAGCCGGCGACCGAGTGGAAGGTGGCGCTGCCGCGCCGCTCGGCGTAGGCGGCCAGCGACACGCGCTCCACTTCCTTGACCTGCTTGAGCAGTTCGAGGTCGATGCCGGCCGGGTCGTGCACGAAGCCGGACGAGTCGCTGACGGTGACCGGCTTGGCGCCGTATTCGTACAGCTTCTGCACGGTGTAGATGGCGACGTTGCCGGCGCCGGACACCACGCAGGTTTTGCCATCCAGCGCGTTGCCGGCATCGGCCAGCATGTTCTGGGCGAAGTAGACGGTGCCGAAGCCGGTGGCTTCCTTGCGGGCGAGCGAGCCGCCCCAGTTCAGGCCCTTGCCGGTGAACACGCCTTCGTAGCGGCCGGTCAGCTTCTTGTACTGGCCGAACATGTAGCCGATCTCGCGCGCGCCCACGCCAATGTCGCCGGCCGGCACGTCGATGGTCGGGCCGATATGGCGGTACAGCTCGCTCATGAACGCCTGGCAGAAGCGCATGATCTCATTGTCGGACTTGCCCTTCGGATCGAAGTTGGCGCCGCCCTTGCCACCGCCGATGGCCAGCCCGGTCAGCGAATTCTTGAAAATCTGCTCGAAACCGAGAAACTTGATCACGCCGGCGTTCACGCTCGGGTGAAAGCGCAGGCCGCCCTTGTACGGACCGATGGCCGAGTTGAACTCGATCCGGTAGCCCTTGTTGACCTGCACCTCGCCACGGTCATCGACCCAGGCGACGCGGAACATGATCTGCCGTTCCGGCTCGACGATGCGCGACACGATATTGTGGCGGCGGTACTTCGGATCGGTATCCAGTAGAGGTTGCAGCGACAGCAGCACTTCCTCGCAAGCCTGATAGAACTCCCGTTGCGCCGGACTGCTGTGCTGCAATGCGGCAATGGTTTCGGCTACGTACGCCATGACTGATTTTCCTT
>JASLDQ010000264.1 GCA_030151505.1 Chromobacteriaceae bacterium | reverse complement strand
AGGATGCCGCGGCTGGGGATCAGCCACAGCCCCGCCAGCAGCAACTGGCCGCCGATGTGACAGAACGCGGCGATCAGGCTGAGCGACATCGGGCCGAACCAGCGGCGCGGCAGGCGGCTGGCCGGTGCGAGCCCGGCCAGGCTGGCCAGTCCGCCGGCGAGGCTGAGAAAGAAGCCGGGCGTCATCAGGCTGCCGAGCAAGAGGCTGGCGGCCAGGATGCGGATCAGGCTGATCGATACCGCTGCCCGCCAGCCCAGCCGTTCCAGCGCAATCAGGGTGACGATGTTGGCCAGCCCCGGCTTGATGCCGGGCAGCGGCGTGGGGATGCCGGCGTCGACCAAGGACAGCACGATGGCGAGCGCCGCCAGCCGGGCGATGCGGCGATCGGTGGCGCTGGCGGTCAGGGTGAGTTCAGTAGCCAAGGCTGTCGTAGTTGCTGCGGTCACGGGCGATTTCCACGCTGGTGCGGTTGGGCAGGCAGAGCGCGACCTGGCCGGGGCGGTCGAGCCAGCCCTGCCGTACGCAGTACTGGCGCGGGCTGGGATCGGCGGCGATGCGGACGCGGCCGTCGCGGATCTCGACGGTGGTCTGCCCCAGTGGGCCGGGAACGGCCACGCTGCGGTTGAGGCGCAGGCTGACGCGATTGACCAGGCGGCCGTCGGCCCGGATCAGCACGGTCTGGCCACCGCCGTTGCCCCAGAACGCGGCAAAGCTCCATGCCACGCCGCCGGCGGCCAGCGCGACCAGCAGCAGGTCGCCGATCCGGACGTGGTGCAGGAAGGAGGGCATGACGGAGACCTCAGTGGGCCGAGGCATCCAGCTCGCGGTGGCGCAGCAGTACCTGTTCGCCGTGGGCGGCGAAGCTGGCGGCGAGGTTTTCCGCCAGATAGACCGAGCGATGCTGGCCGCCGGTGCAGCCGATGGCGATGGTGAGGTAGCTGCGGTTGTCGTGCTTGAATTCGGGCAGCCAGCGCTGGACGAACTGGCGGATGTCGTCCTGCATGAGGCCGACCTTGGCGTCGGCGGCAAGAAAGTCCGCCACCGGTGCGTCCAGCCCGGTCAGGGGGCGCAACACCGCATCGTAGTACGGGTTGGGCAGGCAGCGCACGTCGAACACGAAGTCGGCGTCCAGCGGCACGCCATGCTTGAAGCCGAAGGACTGGAAGATCAGGGTCAGGCGGTCGTCGTCGAAGCGGGAGAACTGGCGCACGTAGCGGCGCAGCTGGTTGGCCGACAACTGGCTGGTGTCGATGCGGTGGCCGAGCAGCTGGATCGGTTCGAGCAGGTCGCGCTCGCGTTCGATGCACTCGGGCACCGTCAGGCCTTCCTGCGACAGCGGATGGCGGCGGCGGGTTTCGGAGAAGCGCCGGATCAGGGTATCGGTGGTGGCGTCGAGGAAGAGCAGGCGGGCGTCGATGCCGTGCTGGCGCACCGCTTCCAGCGCGTGCGGCAGGGATTGCAACGACGGGCCGCTGCGGGTGTCGACGCTGATGGCGACCGATTCGTAGCCGTTGGCCTGCGCCTGCAAGGCCACCTGCTGCAGCAGCGCTGCCGGCAGGTTGTCGATGCAGTAGTAGCCGATGTCCTCGAGGATGCGCAACGCGACGCTTTTGCCCGAGCCGGAAAGACCGCTAATCAGAATCAGCTGCATGACCGTCCTGTTCCCTGAGCATCTTGGTCTGGCGTTCGATGAAGTCGCGGGTGCTGTCGATGCCGCGCAGCTGCAGGATATAGTTGCGCACGGCGGCTTCGACCAGCACGGCCAGGTTGCGGCCGGCGGCCACCGGGATGGTGACGCGGCGCACCCGGACGTTGAGGACTTCCTGCGTTTCCGACTGGATCGCCAGCCGGTCGATGTCCTGCATGGCCTGATCGGTAGCCTTGACCAGATGGATGATGAGTTTGAGCACCTTTTTCGGGCGTACGGCGGTTTCGCCGAACACCGCGCGGATGTTGAGGATGCCAAGCCCGCGCACTTCGAGGAAGTCGCGCAGCATGTCCGGGCAGCGCCCTTCCAGGGTCTCCGGGCCGATGCGGTAGAGTTCCACCGCGTCGTCCGCCACCAGACCGTGGCCGCGCGAGATCAGTTCCAGCGCGAGTTCGCTCTTACCCATCGCGCTGTCACCGGTAATCAGCACGCCGACTTCCAGTACGTCGAGGAACACGCCGTGCAGCACGCTCGACACCGCCAGCATGCGGGCAAGGTAGATGCGCAGCACGTCCATCAGGTAGGGCGAGGGCAGGGCGGAGGCGATCAGCGGGATGCGGTGGTGTTCGCAGAACTGCTTGAGCAGCGGCGGTACGGGCTCGCCGTTGGCGACGATGACGACCGACATCGACAGGCGGAACAGCTGCTCCAGCGTCTGGCGCATCAGCTCCGGCGTCAGCCCGGCCAGATACTGGCATTCGGCAATGCCGAAGACCTGGATGCTGTTGGGGTGAATCAGGTTGAGGTGACCCACCAGCGCCAGGGTCGGACGCTGCTCGTCGGTGCCGATGCGGTTGTCGATGCCGGACGAGCCGGCGATCCAGCTGAGTGCCAGCTTCTGCCGGTTGTCCTGATAGAGGCGTCGGACGGTGATGCTAGGCATGGTTGTCCTGCAAGGGCGTGGTCAGCAGGCGGTGGATTTCGTCGGCGGTCGTGGCGGTGAGCAGTGCGTCGCGCAACTGCTTGCGGCTGAACATCTGCGCTAGCTCCGACAAGACCTGCAGGTGCAGGTCGGTCGCCTGTTCCGGCACCAGCAGCACGAACAGCGACTGCACCGGCTTGCCGTCGGGCGCATCGAAAGGAATCGCCTCCTTCAGCCGGACGAAGGCGCCGACGGCTTCCTTCAGGCCCTTGGCGCGGCCGTGCGGGATGGCGACGCCTTGGCCCAGTCCGGTGGAACCGAGCTTTTCGCGGGCGAATAGGCTGTCGAACACGATGCTGCGGGCGATGCCGCAGCCGTTTTCGAACAGCAGGCCCACTTGCTCGAACACGCGTTTCTTGCTGCCGACATCGAGGTCGATCAGAACGTGGCTGGTGTCGGGCAGGATTTTGGCAATCAAACTCATGGGCTGTGTGCTCAAGGTCAAAACCGCGCCATTCTAGCCCGAATCGACCGGGGGTGCTGGCGGGAGTGGCCGGCTGCGCCGGGCTGTCGCGTAAATGCCGCGCAAAGCCCGCCCGCTTGCCACATACGACTCCGCCATTCGTCATGGGTTCCGTGATTCGCGCATGAAAAACGGGAATCCGTGGATTCCCGTTTGCGTCAGAGGGCTTGTCGCCCGGGCTTACTGTTCAGCGGCGCCGGCGGAGAGTTGCTGTGCCATCGTGTTCTTGTCGGCGAAGTGATTGGTCAGCTTTTCCTTGTGCTTGAGCACCTGGCGGTCGAGCTTGTCGGCCACGGCATCAATCGAAGCGTACATGTCGGCCTCGATTGCTTCCACGTGGATTTCCTTGCCTTTCAGGTGCAGGTCCACCGTCACTTTCTGGTCGAGCTTGTCGACGGAGAGGGCGACGCTCACGGAGATGACGTTGTCGACGTGGCGGGTGACGCGGTCCAGTTTCTCGGTGATGTACTCACGCAGGCTGGGGGTGACCTCGAGATGAATGCCGCTGATATTCAGGTTCATACCCTAACTCCTTACTGGTGGAACAAGTGCACCTCCATGATGGAGGATGCGGCCGGTGCGCATCTTGATGCGCGTTAACTCATATCGACTTGCGCAGGCTGACTGCCGGAATCTGCAGTGCTTCCCTGTACTTTGCCACAGTTCGGCGCGCAACCTGTATACCGTCGCGCGCCAGGGCATCGGCCAGCGCGCTGTCCGACAGCGGCTTTTTCGGGTCTTCCTGCTGAATCAGCTTCCTGATCAAGGCCTTGATTGCGGTGGCCGAGCATTCGCCGCCGTTGTCGGTGTCGAGCGCCGTACCAAAAAAATATTTCAGTTCGAAGAGGCCGCGCGGGCAATTGAGGTATTTCTGGGTGGTGACGCGCGAAATCGTCGATTCGTGCAAGCCCAGTTCGTCGGCCACGTCGCGCAGCACCATCGGCCGCATCGCCACCTCACCAAGCTCGAAAAACGCCTGCTGCCGTTCCACGATCACCTGCGACACTCTCAATATAGTGTCGGCGCGCTGCTGGATGTTGCGGACCAGCCACTTGGCCTCTTGCAGCCGGGCCGACAGCTGGCTGCCGCCGTCGCGGTGGTGGTGCAGCAGGTGGGCGTAGAGCGAATTCACTCGCAGGCGCGGCTGGGCGGCCGGATTCAGCTCGGCCCGCCATTCGCCGCTGCGCGCCTTCTTGACCACGACGTCGGCGACCACATAGTGGGTGTCGCCGTTGCCGAAGCCGGTCGCCGGACGCGGATTGAGCGAGGCGATCAGCTTCTGCGCCGCGCGCAGGGCGGCATCGTCGGCACCGGTCAGCTTCTTCAGCCGGCCGAAATCGCGGTTGGCCAGCAGCGGCAGATGGTCGCAGGCGACGGTGAGCGCCAGGTCGCGCAGCGGGTCGGCCGGGCGGGCTGCCAGCTGCAGTGCCAGTGACTCGGCCAGATTGCGGGCGCCGACCCCGGCCGGC
>JASLDQ010000247.1 GCA_030151505.1 Chromobacteriaceae bacterium | reverse complement strand
CCTCCCTGGGGCGCCTGGACACCTTCCGCATCACCCGCCTGGAGCCCTGACAGCCCCGGCGATCCGTCGGCCGCAAAAAAACGCCCCTTTCAGCGAAAGGGGCGTTCTGATTACCGGCTACGAAACGCCTCAGGCGTGTTCACGCGCAGCACGACGGCGCTCATGCTCCTGCAGGTAGCGCTTGCGCAGACGGATGGACTTCGGCGTGATCTCGACCAGTTCATCGTCATCGATGAATTCCACCGCATACTCCAGCGTCAGCTGGATCGGCGGCACCAGGCGCACCGCTTCGTCGGTCCCCGAGGCACGCACGTTGGTCAGCTGTTTGCCCTTGATCTGGTGGTCAACCCAATCAAGGGCAAGCAGCTGACCAACGTGCGCGCCTCAGGCACCGACGAAGCCGTGCGCCTGACCACGCCGATCAAGATGTCGCTCGAATACGCGGTTGAATTCATCGATGACGACGAGCTGGTGGAAATCACCCCGGTATCGGTCCGTGTGCGCAAGCGCCACCTGAACGAGCAGGACCGCAAGAAAGCCCTGCGCGGTCTGCTGTAAGCATCGCTTTCTTCAGGAAAAAAGCGCCGGAATCTTCCGGCGCTTTTTGTTTGTGCGGTGCAGGGCATCAAAAAACCGGCACCGCTTGCGCGAGTGCCGGTTGGTGCGGATGGCGTCCGGGATCAGTTGGCGCCGCCCACGGTGCTGACGGCTTCCCACTTGCCGCCCTTGACCTGGTACACGGTCACGGCGCCGCCCTTGATGTCGCCCTTGTCGTCGAACGCAATCTTGCTGGTCACGCCGTCGTAGTTGGTTTCGTTGAGCTTGGGCGCGTACTTGGCCGGATCGGTCGAATCGGCCTTCTTCATTGCGTCGACCATGATGCGCACCGCGTCATAGGCATACGGCGCGTACATCTGCACTTCGCCGTACTTGGCCTGGAACTTGTCGTTGAACGACTTGAAGCCCGGCATCTTGTCACGCGGCATGCCGATGAAGGACGCGTACTGGCCTTCGGCGGCTTCGCCGGCGAGCTTCAGGAATTCCGGCGAGTAGATGCCGTCGGCGCCGAGCATCTTGGCCTGGATGCCGAGTTTCTTCATCTGCTTGGCCAGCGGGCCGCCCTGGGCGTCCATGCCGCCGAAGAACACCAGATCCACCTTGGCGCCCTTGATGGCGGTCAGGATGGCCATGAAGTCGGTGGCGGTGTTGGTGGTGAATTCGCGTTTGACCACCTTCACGCCCTTGGCTTCGGCCGCCTTGACGAATTCGTCGGCGATGCCCTGGCCATAGGCGGTGCGGTCGTCGATCACGGCGACGTTCTTGACCTTCAGCGTGTCGGCGGCGAAGTTGCCGAGCGAGGCGCCTTGCTGGACGTCGTTGGCGACCACGCGGTAGGTGGTCTTGAAGCCCTGCTGGGTGTAGGTCGGGTTGGTCGAGGCCGGCGAGATCTGCGGGATGCCGGCCTCGGCGTAGATCTTGGAGGCCGGGATCGAGGTGCCGGAGTTGAGGTGACCGATGATGCCGGCGACTTTCTTGTCGACCAGGCGCTGGGCGACCTGAGTGGCGATCTTCGGATCGCCCTGGTCGTCTTCGGACTGCAGCTCGAACTTGACCTTCTTGCCGCCGATGACGGTGTTGGAAGCATTGAGTTCGTCCACGGCCAGCTGCACGCCGTTTTCGATGTCCTTGCCGAGGTGGGCGATCGGGCCGGTCAGCGGCGCCACACTGCCGAGCTTGACGACTTCTTCCTGCGCGGCGGCCGCAGCAGGAGCGGCTTGTTCAGCCGGTTTTTGTTCTGCCTTGTTGCAGGCAGTCAGTGCCAGTACGGCAGTGGCGATCAGGCTCAGGCGCGCGTATTTCATCTGGTGTTTCCTCGTCGTTTGCAAATGGTGCAAATAGGGTTTTGTGCTGAAACGGGTGTTCAAAATCCGAACGGCCGGTTGATTATGGTTATGGCATTTGGGCATGTCAACGCGCATCTGCAAAGGTTTTTCAGCCGTTTTGGGGCCAAAAAAAACGGCACCGCGAGGGTGCCGTTCCGGAAAAAAATTGTCTTTTTGCGACAGGCAATTATCGTTATTTGCCCTGTTGCGGAGCGGTATCTGCACCGCCGCCGACCACGTCGACGACTTCCCATTTTCCGCCCTTGGCCTGGTAGATGGTCACGGCCGGGTTCACGCGGTTGCCCTTTTCGTCAAACTTGATCTTGCCGGTCGCGCCGTCGAAATCGGTCTTGCCGACTTCCGGCAGGTACTTGGCCGGGCTGGTCGAATCGGCGCGCTTCATCGCGGCCACCAGCAGCTTGGCTGCGTCGTAGGCGTACGGGGCGTAGAGCTGGACTTCGGTGTTGAACTTGGCCTTGAGCTTTTCCGAGAAGCTGGCGTAGCCCGGCAGTTTGTCGCGCGGCGCACCGGCCTGCGAGGCGAACTGGCCTTCGGCGGCTTCGCCGGCCAGCTGCAGGAACACCGGAGTCTGCAGGCCGTCGCCGCCCATCAGGCGGGCCTTCAGGCCGAGCTTGCCCATCTGCTTGGCCATCGGGCCGGCCTGGGCGTCCATGCCGCCGTAGAACACCAGATCCGGCGCCGCGCCCTTGATCGAGGTCAGGATGGCCGAGAAGTCGGTAGCCTTGTCGTTGGTGAATTCGCGCTTGACCACTTCCGCGCCGGCGGCCTTGGCGGCCTGCTCGAACTGGTCGGCCAGACCCTGGCCGTAAGCGGTGCGGTCGTCGATGATCGCGATTTTCTTGGCGTTCAGCTTCTGCACGGCGTAGTCGGCCAGCGCCTTGCCTTGCTGGGCATCGTCGGCGATGACGCGGAAGGCCGTCTTGTAGCCCTGCGCGGTGTAGGTCGGGTTGGTGGCCGACGGCGACACCTGCGGGATGCCGGCGTCGGCGTAGATCTTGGACGCGGTCACGGTCGGGCCGGAGGTCAGGTGGCCGACGACGCCGGCGACGTTCTGGTCGACGAAGCGCTGGGCGACCTGGGTGGCGGCTTTCGGGTCGCCCTGGTCGTCTTCCGACACCAGTTCGAACTTGATCTTCTTGCCGCCGATGGTCACGCCTTCGGCATTGACTTCGTCCAGCGCGATCTGGGCGCCGTATTCGGTGTCCTTGCCGATGTGGCCGATCGGGCCCGACAGCGGCGCGGCGTGGCCGATCTTGACCACGACTTCATCCTGGGCGGCGGGCGCAGCGGCGGTGGATTGTTCGGCTTTCTGGCCGCAGGCGGCAAGGGCGACCGCGACGGCGGACGCAAGAAGGATGCGACGGGTTTGCATGCTGGAACTCCCTACTGCAAAAACATGAATTGAGACGACGGACCCGCCCGGGCGCGCAGTCATGCGACGCGCAGGACGCCGAGTGGAAAGTCCGGATTCTTGGGCTGGCGGGATGATTGCCGGCTGGATCAAAATCAGTTCGGCCTGTCGGGCGACGGGGCAAGGGTAGGGAGCCCGTTCACGATGACGCCGGGGGTGGCCGGCGCCGGTGCATCATCCTTATGTGTGTAGGGATGACCGGCCTTGTATGGGGCTAAGTATCCCGTTTGAAGGGGTTTATGTCAAAAACAGGGGGTATCGGATGGCTTTTCGGGGGATTCCGGCCGGTCCGGCAAAAATTGCACGGCTAAATATCCGTTTGCAGACCGGCACGAGACTTTCTTGTCAAAAAATACGCCAGACACGGAAATGTCTGGCGTATTTGTCTGCCCTTGAAGCTTTATTTGGTCGCACCCGCTGCCTTGGCGCGTTCCAGCTGACGGGGACCGTCGCCGACGGGTTCCGGCCAGCCTTGCAGGTGCGTCTGGACCAGACCGCCCAGTGTCGCGATCCAGTCCGGCGCATCGTTGAGACACGGGATGAAGCGGAACTCGCCTCCGCCTGCGCCCAGAAACAGCTGCTTGCCTTCCAGCGCCATTTCTTCCAGCGTTTCCACGCAATCGGACACGAAGCCGGGGCAGAACACGTCCAGCCGGCCGGTCTTCTCCCGCCCGAGTCGGACGAAGGTTTCGGCCGCGTAGGGCTTGAGCCATTCCGCCTTGCCGAACCGCGACTGGAAGGCGACCTCCCATTGGTCTTTGCCCAGTTCCAGCGCTTCGGCCAGCAAGCGGGCGGTCTTGAGGCATTCGCAGTGGTACGGGTCGCCCAGATCGAGCGAGCGGCGCGGCATGCCGTGGAAGCTCAGCACCAGCTTGTCCGGCCGGCCGTGCTGGCGCCAGTGGCCGCGCACTTGCGACGCCAGCGCGGCGATATAGGCGGGGTCGTCGTGGTAGTGCTTGATCAGGCGCAGCTCGGGCGGATTGCGCAGCTTCAGCAGCGTGCGGAACACGTCGTCGTACACCGTGGCTGTGGTGGCCGCCGAGAACTGCGGGTAGAGCGGCACGACCAGCAGGCGCTCCACGCCGCGCGCGCGCATGTCCCGGATGGCGTTGTCGATCGAGGGCTCACCGTAGCGCATGGCCCAGTCCACGATCAGATCCTTGCGCCCCTGCTCGCCCAGCCAGCCTTTCAGCAGCACGGCCTGCTTGCGGGTGTAGACCGCCAGCGGCGAGCCGTCCTTGTGCCAGATGGCGGCATATTTCTCGGCCGAAGCCCTGGGGCGAAGCGTGAGGATGATGCCGTGGAGGATCGGCCACCAGATCGCGCGGGGAATCTCCACCACGCGGCGGTCGGACAGGAACTGCTTGAGGTAGGGGCGCAGCGCCTTGGCGGTGGGGGCGGCCGGCGTACCCAGATTGACAAGCAGGATGCCGGTCTTGGGTGTGCTGTCGTGGCGGAAAGACGGTTCGGGCAGGAAGTCGGACATGGGCTCAGGCGGATGTTCGGTGTTATGGGCGGGTGTGTTGTATCACGGTTGTATGCTAGGGGGGCATCCGTCCGGGGCGAGCCGGACTGGCTTTCCTGCCCCGGAGGAAGTGGGCAAGGGAAACCTCCGGCCCGGGATGTGGCGTGCCCCGGGGCGCTTGCGGGTAACCCTTGTGCCCCCTTCGGTCTACCGGCTTCGGGGTGGTGGTGCGTCCCATCAGGTCGGCGGCGCTCACGGGTGGCTGCGGGCACGCTGCTCCTCCCATCCGGCGCCTTGGCCGGAGGAAAGCGCGGCGACGGATTCTGGGTTTACGTTTCTTCCCGCGACGGCGCCAGCACCGTGCGGTTGCCGTTGGTTTCGGCCGGCGACACCAGCCCGGCCTTTTCCATCTCTTCGATCAGGCGGGCGGCGCGGTTGTAGCCGATGCGCAGGTGGCGCTGTACCGACGAGATCGACGCCTTGCGCGTTTTCAGCACGATGGACACGGCTTCGTCGTACAGCGCGTCGGATTCGCCGCCGCCGTCGCCGCCACCGGCCTCGAAGCCCGGGATGTCGCCGCCGACCGCGTTGGCGGTGTCGCTGGCGGCCTCGCCGGTCAGGATGCCTTCGATGTAATCCGGCTCGCCGGTGCTCTTGAGGTATTCGACCACGTGGTGGACCTCGTCGTCGGCGACGAAAGCACCATGCACGCGCTGCGGATAGCCGCTGCCCGGCGGCAGGTAGAGCATGTCGCCCATGCCCAGCAGGGCTTCCGCCCCCATCTGGTCGAGGATGGTGCGGCTGTCGATCTTGCTCGACACCTGGAAGGCGACGCGGGTCGGGATGTTGGCCTTGATCAGGCCGGTGATCACGTCCACCGACGGCCGCTGGGTGGCGAGGATGAGGTGGATACCGGCGGCGCGGGCCTTCTGTGCCAGCCGGGCGATCAACTCTTCGATCTTCTTGCCGGCCACCATCATCAGGTCGGCCAGCTCGTCGATCAGCACCACGATCAGCGGCAGGGTTTCCAGCGGCTCGGGCGCGTCCGGCGTCAGGCTGAACGGGTTGGGAATCTTCTCGCCGGCCTTCTCCGCCTCGCGGATCTTCTGGTTGTAGCCGGCCAGATTGCGCACGCCGAGCTTGGACATCAACCGGTAGCGCTTTTCCATCTCGGCCACACACCAGTTGAGCGCGTTGGCCGCGTGCTTCATGTCGGTGACCACCGGGGCCAGGAGGTGCGGAATGCCTTCGTACACCGACATTTCCAGCATCTTCGGGTCGACCATGATCAGGCGCACGTCCTCGGGCGTGGCGCGGTACAAGAGGCTCAGGATCATCGCGTTGATCGCCACCGACTTGCCCGAGCCGGTCGTGCCGGCCACCAGTACGTGCGGCATCTTGGCCAGGTCGGCCACCACCGGCTTGCCTGCAATGTCCTTGCCCATCGCCACCGTCAGCTTGCCCGGCGCCTTCTGGTACGGGTCCGAGCCGATGATCTCGGACAGGCGCACGATCTGGCGCTTCGGGTTGGGCAGCTCCAGCCCCATATAGGTCTTGCCGGGGATGGTCTCGACCACGCGGATGCTGACGAGGCTGAGGGCGCGGGAAAGGTCCTTCATCAGGTTGACGATCTGCGCGCCCTTCACGCCAACGGCCGGCTCGATTTCGTAGCGGGTGATGACCGGGCCCGGATAGGCCGCCACCACCTTCACTTCCACCCCGAAGTCGGCCAGCTTGCGTTCGATCAGGCGCGAGGTGAACTCGATGGTTTCCGGGCTGACCACTTCGGCCGCCACCGAGGCCGGTTCCAGCAGCGAGATCGCCGGCAGCGGATCGGCCCCGCTGGCTTTGGGAGGCTCGAACAGGGTGTGCTGCACCGGCTGCTTCAGTTTTTCTTCCTGCTTGACCACCTTGGGCGACAGCGGAATGTCCAGCAACGGCGGCTCGATCCGCACCGGCGGGCGGTCCTCCGCCTTTTTCTTTTCTTCCTTCAGCACGGCTTCGCGCCGTTCCGCCACCTGCTTGCCGATCTGGCGGTCGCGCCGCGCCTGCAGGGCGTTCCAGCCGCGGACGGCGTTGTCTTCCAGCCAGCCGCCCAGCCGCTCCATCACGTCCAGCCATGACAGGCCGGTGAACAGCGAGATGCCGACGGCCATCGCCAGCAGCAGCAGCATCGTGGCGCCGGCAAAGCCGATCAGCGACTCCAGCCCGTGGCCGACAAAGCGCCCCAGGAGGCCGCCGGGCGCCAGCGGCAGGTCGATCGGCAGACTGTACAGGCGGATGGCCTCGAACCCGCAGGAGGCGACCAGCATCAGCCAGAAGCCGCTGAGGGCGGCGATGGTCATCGCGTTCATGTTCAAGGCGACCCGGTTGATCTTCTTGTAGCCCCACATGATGGTCATGCAGAAGAACAGCACCAGCCACCAGGCTGACAAGCCGAATACGTACAGCAGCAGGTCGGACAGGTAGGCGCCGAACTGGCCGCCCCAGTTGCGCACGGCCGTGTCGGCGCCGCTGCTGTGCGACCAGGACGGATCGCTTGCGGAATAGCTGGCGAGGATCAGCACCAGATAGACGCCGCACACCACCAGCGCAAGCCACCACGCTTCGTCCAGCAGGGAGGCCAGTTGCGGCGGGAGCGGCGTCGACGAGTTCTTGACTACGGCCTTGCGTTTGAGAAATCGCATATTGCGTCTGAGTGAGATAACCGGGGGATTATAAGCGAGCGTTTGTGCAATGCCGCAAGCCGGTCAGCGCATGGATGCGGCGGCGCAAACCGGCGGGCGGGCTCTTGCATCAAACGGGATAGATGGCGCCGAGTATCCGGTGGCCGGTTGCCCCGGTCACCGTGGGTAGATTGCCGGGCTCGCCCCGGAGACAGGCGCGCGCCAGCCAGGCGAAAGCCAGCGCCTCGACCTGCTGCGCCGGCACGCCCAGCGCGTCGGTAGCGGCCACGGCAACGCCGGGCAGACGGTTCGCCAGCCTGTGCATCAGGTGGCGGTTGCGGGCGCCGCCGCCGCAGACATAGACCGCCGCGGCCTGTGGTGCACAGCCCAGGATGGCGTCGGCGGCACTGACGGCAGTGAGTTCGGCCAGCGTCGCCTGTACGTCGGCCGGAGCTTCGCGACCGGACAGGCGGGCATCGAG
>JASLDQ010000237.1 GCA_030151505.1 Chromobacteriaceae bacterium | reverse complement strand
ACGCTGTCGAGCACTCGCCAGCTGACCGGGCGGGCGAACAGCGGTGCGAGCTTGCCGGCGAAGAAGCCCAGGCTGGAGAACCACAACAGGGCGGCGGCAACGCAGCCCAGCCAGTAGGTCGGCAGGGCGTCGGCGTAGCGGCTGGACACCGAGCCCATCAGCACCACGGTGTCGAGATAGACATAGGGGTTGAGCAGGGTGAAGGCCAGCGCGGCGAGGACCGCGTTGCGACGGTTTTCCACCACCGCGCCCTCGGTGGCGAGGCTGCCCGGGCGCATGGCCGAGACAAAGGCGCGCAGGCCGTACAGCCCTAGAAACAGGGCGCCGCCCCAGGTGGCGAACTGCATCAGCATTGGATGGCTGCTGATGAAGGTGCCGAGCCCGGCCACGCCCAGCGAGATCAGCACGATGTCGCAGGCGATGCAGACCGCGACGATGGTGCCGATGTGGCGGCGGGCGATGCCATGCTTGAGGATGAAGGCGTTCTGCGGACCGATTGCCACCAGTAGACCGAGGGAAAGACCGAAAGCGGCGCTGAAGACAGACCAGTCGAACTGCATGATGCGGCGTCCTGCGAGGATGAAAAAACGAGGAGGGCAGTGTAAGCGAATCAGGCCGGATTTGGCGATGGCGGCCGCAACAGCCGCCGGGCGCCATCCTGCAGGGTGTTGCTCAGGCGGACCGCCAGCGGGCTTTCCAGCGTCCAGTGGTGCCAGTAGAGCGGCATGTCCAGCGGCGCGCCGGGGGTGAGGTCGACCAGTTCGCCGCGTGCGAGCGGGCCGGCGATCTGGATTTCCGGCATCAGGCCGAAGCCCGCCCCGGCCCGCACCACGTTGACGAATTCGTGCGATGACGGGATCAGGTGAAAGGGGAAGGGGGAGTCAAAGCCGGGAAAATACTGCGCCAGGAACTGGTAGTGCAGCGGGTCGTCGTGAAAGAACAGCACCGCCGGGGTACGGGGCAGGGCATCGGCCGTCAACCCGTGGGGCAGGTGGCGCGCGACGAAATCCGGCGTGGCCGCGCAGCTGTAGCGCATCGCCCCCAGCGGCACGGCCTCCGCGCCTGCCAGCGTGGCCCGCTGGCTGCTGACGCAGCCGATGACGCTGCCGCTGCGCATCATGTCGAATGTGCGGGTCTGGTCGTCCACATGCACGTGCAGCAGCAACCGGCTTTCGGCCGCCAGCAGCGGGGCGAGCGCGCCGATGAACCAGGTGGCCAGCGTGTCGTTGTTCACCCCTACCGGCAGGGTGAGATAACTGTCGCTTTGCGTGTGCAGGGCCTGTTCCAGCTCGGCTTCCAGCAAGGCGACCTGGCGGGCGTGGCGCAGCAGGCGTTCGCCGGTCGGCGTCAGCGTCATCGGCTGGCTGCGGCTGAGCACGCGCTGGCCTAGTTGTTGTTCCAGCTGGGCCAGTCGCTGCGACACCGCCGACTGGGTGATGTGCAGGCTGCGGGCGGCCTTGTCGAAGCCCTGTTCACGCATCACCGCGTCGAGCGCGGCAAGCTGGCGGTAGTCGATGGGGTGGGGCATTTATCAGCTTTACTAATCAATATGAAAAATAATGAATTTCACTGATTATGCGCGAAGGGCTAGGCTGGCGCCATCGACATGAACAGAGAGATTCACCATGCAGTCCGCTTCCTTGTTGCAAGGCTATGTGATGGGCGCGAGCCTCATCATGGCCATCGGCGCCCAGAATGCCTTCGTACTAACCCAGGGGCTGCGCGGCCGCCACCGCCTGCCCATTGCGCTGACCTGTGCCGTCTGTGATGCGGCCCTGATCGCCCTTGGCGTGCTGGGCGCGGGCGCGCTGGTCGCCGGCCAGGCTTGGCTGATGGACGCGGCGCGCTGGGGTGGGGCCGCCTTCTTGTTGTGGTATGGCTGGGGAGCGCTGCGGCGGGCGCTGGCGGGGTCGTCCGGTCTGGACGCCGACGACAGCATGCCGACCCGCCTCTTGCCGGTGCTGGGTGCGACGCTGGCAGTGACCTTGCTCAATCCACATGTCTATCTGGATACGGTGGTGCTGGTCGGCAGCCTGAGCGCTCAACAGCCGGGCATCGACGGTCCTTACTGGTTCGGCGCGGGCGCCTCGCTGGCGTCGCTGAGCTGGTTTCTGCTGCTGTCGTTCGGCGCGCGCCTTTTGGCTCCGTGGTTTCGCCAGCCGCTGGCGTGGCGGGTGCTGGATACCGTCATCGGCATGATGATGTGGGGGCTGGCGCTTGGGCTGCTGTGGCCGGCGCTGGGATGATGGCTGGATGCGTCCGCGCCATCGTCGCGATTTGGCTGGACAAGTTGGGTGAAATGGCCGGCACGGTGGCGAGGATGGCCGTTGCCGAGTGATTCATCTCGACGGAGGTCGGGCAAGAGATGATTGGGATGCGAAAGCTCCCGAAGCCGGTTTCGTTGTATTCGAATGTATATAACGAATGTATCATGACGAATCGTTAACTCTTCGGGATGCATCAGATGACGGCGATCAGCGCAAAAGAGGCCGTGGGCCAGTCCTACGATCTGGAAACCATGCAGTACGCCCAGCAGATGACCTGGCGTGCCATTGGAGAGATCGCATCAAAAATTCAGCCCGGAATGCTCGAGTCGGAAGCACAAAGCCTGGGCGAGCGGATTCTTGCGGAAATGGGCATGCCGCGCGCGTGGCACCCGCTGCTGATCCGCTTCGGTACCAATACCCTCAAAACCTTTAAACAGCGCTCGGATGGCGACTCGCCGCTGGGGGACGACGATATTTTCTTTATCGACATGGGGGCGGTGTGGAATGGCCATGAAGGGGACGCCGGCGCCACCTTCACCACCGGGCATGACCCGGAGATGGTCGCCTGCGCCGCTGCCGCCAAAACCCTGTTCGATCGGGTGCACGCCTACTGGAAAGCCGAAGGCGCAAGCGGCCAGGCGGTGTACCACTATGCCGAAATGCAGGCCATCCAGATGGGCTGGGTGCTGAATCTCGACATCAAGGGGCATCGCGTCAGCGATTTTCCCCATGCGATCTACAAGGCCGGTGACCTGGGTGATTTTGCGGCGAGGCCAAATTCCGGCCTGTGGATTCTGGAAATCCAGATTGCCCATCCCTCCCGTCCCTTTGGCGCCTTTTTTGAAGACTTGTTGATATAACCGAATCGAAAAGGCCGTCGAACGGATCATCAGAATGAAAGCCATGCCTGAAACCCATGGCTTTCATCGTTTGCTATATGCAAAACCGTAAGCCAAGTCAGGATGGTCGGAGCGGCCGGTGGAGGCGGCACATCGGCTACCTAGTCTACAGGCCGGCGTCCGGGCCCGTCGCGTCCGGACATGGACGAGAGTCGGCAGCTCGTGTTGCCAGAATGACAATCCAGGCCTGATTGCCGGGACTCGGGGATTACGCGGCGGCGGCCGCGAGGAGTTCTTCCCGTGTCAGCAGGAAC
>JASLDQ010000163.1 GCA_030151505.1 Chromobacteriaceae bacterium | reverse complement strand
TGCTGATTCCCGGCTTCATGGCCGACGAAGGGCTGTGGAGCGACATGACGACGGCTCTGGAGTCCATCGGGCCGATCATTCATGGCGACCTGAGGGAGGGCGACACCATCGAAGCGATGGCATGAAAAATGGCCGTACCGGACCCATCGGAGCAACAGGCGGGCACGGCCCCGCGAGGAGAGGATGCATGACAGGCAACGACACCACATCCATCGTGCTGATTCCCGGCTTCATGGCCGACGAAGGGCTGTGGAGCGACATGACGACGGCTCTGGAGTCCATCGGGCCGATCATTCATGGCGACCTGAGGGAGGGCGACACCATCGAAGCGATGGCGCGGCGGATTGTGCTGGCCTGTCCTCCGCGATGCGTGCTCGTCGGCTTTTCGATGGGAGGGTATGTTGCCCGGATGATTACCCGGCTGGTTCCCGACCGTGTCGTCGCGCTGGTGTTGGTCGCAACCTCCAGTCGAGCGGACAGTCCCGAACAGGCAAAGCGTAAAGCCGCGGCCGCCAAGGCGGTGACGGCCGATTCATTCAAGGGCTTGAGCCGCCCGGCAATCGCCGCATCGCTACATCCGGCCCACGCCGGGGACGAAAACCTGATCTCCCGGGTGCGCGCGATGGGCGTCCGCCTCGGTTATGACGTGTTTGTCAGGCAGTCGATGGCGGGGCGCGAGGAAATCACTGGTGGTCTGGAAACGATTGCCTGTCCCACGCTGGTAATTGCCGCCGCGCAAGACCGCTTGCGCAGTCTCGACGAATCCCGGGAGCTTTGCGACGGTATTCCGGGCGCCACCCTCACGGTCATCGAGCATTCAGGCCACATGATTCCGCTGGAGCAACCCGCGCGGCTGGCTGATGCCATCTGCTCGTGGCTGCTGGCCCTGTCCACCAGCGGCTCCCTGTCGCAGCCAGCGCCAGCCTCCCGTTGTTAGGAGGGCAGGGATGCGACGGGCTTTAAGACCTTCCACTCGCGTACGCATTCAATCTGGACGTCGGCTTGTTGCGTGAGCCGGTCCGTCCGTGCTGTTTCCTTGGTCAGGCCTAGGCCTGACAGGGACGGGGGCTGGCTGTGCCGATGATTCCGGTGGCTTCGGCGGCAGGGTTGGGGCTACGCAACAGGAGCATGCGGCAGGCTTCTTGCCGCCGACCAACGGTAGAAGGCCTGTTTGACCAGCTCCACGGCCAGCAGGTAGACGAGCACCATGATCCCGAGAATGGCGTAGAACCTGGCCGGCGGCGGCACGAACCCGAAGTGTGCGCCCAGCGGTGTGAACGGCAACAGCACGGCGATGCCCACTACCAGCAGCGAAGTTGCCGTCAACCAGGGGTGCGCGCGGCTTTTCAGCGGGTTGCCACGGGTGCGGATGATGAAGATCACCAGCACCTGGGTGCACAGCGATTCGACGAACCAGCCGGTCTGGAACAACCTCTCGTCGGCCTGCAGGACCACCAGCATGAGGTAGAAGGTCAGGAAGTCGAACAGTGAACTGATCGGCCCGATAACCAGCATGAAGTTGCGGATGAAATTCAGGTCGAGCACGCGCGGGGAGTGGGTTTCGACTTCATCCACCTTATCCAGCGGGATCGGGACTTCCGAGAAATCGTAGAGGATGTTGTTGAGCAGGATCTGCGTGGGCAACATCGGCAGGAAGGGTAGAAACAGCGCGGCACCGGCCATGCTGAACATGTTGCCGAAGTTGGAGCTGGTTCCCATCATGATGTACTTCATGATGTTGCCGAAGGTGCGCCGTCCTTCCAGCACGCCCTCATGCAATACGTGCAGGTCGTGTTCCAGCAGGATCATGTCCGCCGCTTCCTTGGCCACATCCACGGCCGAATCGACCGACAGGCCGACATCCGCCGAATGCAGCGACGGCGCGTCGTTGATGCCGTCGCCCAGATAGCCGACGACATGACCACGGGCCTTGAGTGCCAGGATAAGCCGGTTTTTTTGTGCCGGATTGACCCGGCAGAACAGGTTGGCCGTTTCGGCCCGGGCGCGCAGGGCGTGATCGTCCATCTGCGCGATCTCCTTGCCGGTCAGCACGCCGGTCACCGGAATCTGCAACTGGGCGCAGACATGCCGGGTGACGAGGTCGCTGTCGCCGGTCACGATCTTGATCGAAACCCCAACCTGCTTGAGCGCCTCCAGCGCCGAGGCCGCGCTTTCCTTCGGCGGGTCGAGAAAGGCGGCGAACCCGGCGAGCACCAGTTCCGTTTCATCACCCAGCACGGCATGGGGATGGTCTTGCGGAACCTGCCGCCAGGCGATGCCCAGCACGCGGAAACCTTCTTCTTCCAGCGCTTGGTACCGGCCCCGAACCGCCGCCAGTGCGGCCGCGTCCATCGGCTGCTGGCCTTGCGCGTCGCCCGCCTCGTAAAGGGTACACAGCCCGACGATTTCGTCCGCCGCGCCTTTCACCACCAGCCAGCGTTCGATGCCGTTGTCGATCAGCACGGAGACGCGACGGCGTTCGAAGTCGAATGGCACCTCGTCAATCTTCTTCCAGGCGCCGATCTCGATGTGTCGGTGGCCGAGAATGGCTTCGTCGAGCGGGCTTTTCAGACCAGTCTCGAAGAAGCTGTTGAAATAGGCCAGTTCCAGCACCCGTTCGCTGGGGGCACCAGCCGCATCCACGTGTTTTTCCAGATGGATCTTTGCCTCGGTCAGGGTGCCGGTCTTGTCGGTGCAGAGGACATCCATCGAGCCCAGATCCTGAATGGCCGACAGCCGTTTGACGATCATGTGCTTTTTGGCCATGCGCAGGGCTCCGCGCGAGAGGGTGACCGAGACCACCATCGGCAGCAGTTCCGGCGTCAGCCCGACCGCCAGGGCCACGGCGAACAGGAATGACTCCAGCCAGGGCTTGTGAAACCAGGTATTCACGAGCAGCACGAACATCACCATGAGGACGGTCAGCCGCATGATCAGCATGCCGAAGCGGCGGGCGCCAAGCTCGAACGAAGTCGGTGCCGCGGGCCGGGACACGCTGTCGGCGATTTCACCGATGGCGGTATCGGTTCCCGTCTTCACCACCAGCATCTGCGCGCTGCCGCTGATGACCGAGGTGCCCATGAACACCGCGTTGGTCGCTTCCTGAATGTCGGTGGCCGTCTCCACCAGTACGCCCGGCCGTTTTTCCACCGGGTAGGATTCGCCGGTCAGCAGCGCCTGTTTGACGAAGAAATCGCATGCCTCAAGCACTCGGCCGTCCGCCGGAATCAGGTCGCCCGCCGAAAGCAGCACCACGTCGCCGGGCACGACCTCGAATAGGGCAATTTCGAGCGGCTGGCCAGCGCGCAGGACCCGCGCCCGGATGGAAACCGATTGGCGCAATTTTTCGGCGGCGGCATTGGCGCGGTACTCCTGGACGAAATCCAGCGTGACACTCAGGAGGACGATGCAGCTGATGATGAGGAAGTTGGTGAGCTCGCCGGTGAATGCCGAGACCGCGCTGGCGACGAGGAGGATGAGGACCAGCGGGTTCTTGAACCGGGAAAAATATTGTCGCAGCAGTGACTTGTCCTGCTTCGCGCGAAACAGGTTGGGGCCGAACCTGGCCAGCCGTGCGCTCGCCTCCACGGCGGACAGCCCTGTCGCTGCAGCCGGGTCGGCCGCTTCTGCTGGCAGTGGTTCAAGCCACCAGGATTTAAGCCTCGACTCTTCCGGCATTGCACCTGCTCCCGAGCGATCCTGCATGGGATTGTCACCGTGAGGGTCGATAAAGCCAGATAACGACAGATCGACCTGAACCGCATCGCGTTTGCCCGCCGGTCTTGCCCAAGCACTTCGGCCCTCCGCATCGCCCAAGCGCGTGCTGGCTCTCGGCCCGGCATTGGGTTTTGCGGAGCAACCATAATGGTATACACCGCAAACCTGCCTGGAGCAGGGCTGATGCACCGGAGCGGCACCCGCCGGCCGATGGGAGGGCTGTACCCGGCTGCCGGCTGTGGCGCTTCCAAGCGGGCAAGTTTTCCTGTCAGCAACTAGCATTTCAGCATGGCTATCCCCGATGAAGACACCGCAATTTCCATCGTCGAGTTGAGCAAACGCTTCGACCGCTTCACCGCGCTCGACCGGCTGAA
>JASLDQ010000133.1 GCA_030151505.1 Chromobacteriaceae bacterium | reverse complement strand
AGGCGCTCGCGCAGCGGACGGTTGTCGGCGTACTGCAGCACCGGGTAGTAGCTCGGGAACTGCAGGGTGATTTTGTAGCCGGTCTTGCCGTCGGCCTCGGCCGCCTGCGCCATCATCGCCAGCACGTCGTCGGGCAGGCCGGTCAGCTCGGCGCGGTCCTCGACATACAGCGCGAAGTCGTCGGTCGCATCGAGCAGGTTCTGCTCGAACTTGGCGTCGAGATCGGACAGGCGCAGCTGGATCTCGGTGAAGCGCGGCTTCTTGTCGTCCGGCAACTCGGCGCCGGACAGGCGGAAGTCGCGCAGCTCGTTGTCGAGCAGCTTCTTCTTGGCGGCGTTGTAGCCGGCGTATTCCGGCGCGGCCAGCAGTGCCTTGAACTTGCCGAACAGCGCGAGGTTCTGCCCCAGTTCGGTGAAGAAGGCCGATATTTTCGGCAGATTGCCGTTGTAGGCGTCGCGTAGTTCGGGCGAACTGAGCACGGAATTGAGGTGCGACACCGGCCCCCAGGCGCGACCGATGCGCTGGGTCGCGTCGTTGAGCGGCTCGACGAAACCGTCCCAAGTCGGCGCAGCCGCGTCTGCGGTCAACTGTTCCACCACGGCGCGGGCATCGGCCAGCGTGGCGTCGATGGCGGGAGAAATGCAGTCGGGCTTGATCTCGGCGAAGCGCGGCAGGTCGGGGTAATCGATAAGCGGGTTCGGGTTCATGCGGGGTCCTGTGTGGGGCGGGCCGGCGTGGATTTTTTGCCGCCCGGCGGTCATCATGCGGTTTTGATTATCAGCCTAGCCGAAATGGGGCCCGACATGCAGAAACGCAATATCCGTACCTTCGATGGCATTACGCCGGCCGTGCCGGACAGCTGCTTCGTCGACGACACCGCGCTGGTGATCGGCGACTGCCAGCTGGGCGAGGATGCCTCGGTGTGGCCGATGGCGGTGATCCGCGCCGACGTCAACTCGGTACGGATCGGCGCGCGCAGCAACATCCAGGACTTCGCCATGCTGCACGAAAGCCACCGCCGGCCGGAAGACCCGCTCGGCGCGCCGCTGGTGATCGGCGACGACGTGACCGTCGGCCATCACGTGACGCTGCACGGCTGCACCATCGGCAACCGCGTGCTGGTCGGCATCGGCACCATCGTGCTGGACCGCGCCATCATCGAAGACGACGTGATCATCGGCGCCGGCAGCCTGGTGCCGCCGGGCAAGCGACTGGAATCGGGCTGGCTCTACGTCGGCAGTCCGGTCAAGCCGGCCCGCCCGCTCACCGACAAGGAGCGCGAGTTCCTGCCCTATTCCGCCGCCCACTATGTACGGCTGGCGGCCAAGCACGCCTCGGGGGAATAAGCGATGCCCTATATCGCCATCAAGCACCTGCACGCCACCTTCGCCTACCTGACCCTGATCGGCTTCGTCACCCGCGGCATGCTGATGCTGGCCGATTCGCCCCGGCTCAACAGCAAGCTGGCCCGCATCGCGCCGCACATCGTCGACACCCTGCTGCTGGTCTGCGGCGTGACGCTGGCGTGGCAATCGCAGATCAACCCGATCCACGCTCCATGGCTGCTGACCAAGATCGTGCTCCTGCTGGCCTACATCGGGCTGGGCACCGTGGCGCTCAAGCGCGGCAGGACCAAGACCGTGCGCGGCATCGCCTTCGTGGCCGCGCTGGCCTGCATCCTGTGGATATTCGGCGTGGCGATGACCAAGCTGCCCGGCGCCGGCCTGATCTGACGCCCCCTTTAAGCCGCCGCAACGCCGGCGGGCGCCTGTCCCGCCGGTCATCCCGGCCTTGCGACGCAAGGCCGCCAACGCCTCCCGGCGACCGCTTTCCCGATCCCTTGACCTGTCTCAAGCAGCCCGAAACGGGCGTTTGCTACCTTAGCCTCCGTTTGTCCGAACAGGCCTGAGCCATGCGTCAAAAACCCGAACTCGTCTGCCCGGCCGGCAGCCTGCCCGCCCTGAAAGCCGCCGTCGATCACGGTGCCGACACCGTCTACCTGGGACTCAAGAACAACACCAACGCCCGCAATTTCGCCGGACTCAACTTCGACGACAAGGCCGCGCGCAGCGGCATCGAGTACGCCCATGCCCGGGGCCGCAAGATACTGATGGCGATCAACACTTATCCACAGGCCGGCAACGTGGCCCTGTGGCAACGCGCCATCGACGAAGCCGCCGGGCTGGGGGTGGACGCGGTGATCCTGGCCGACATGGGCATGCTGGCCTACGCCGCCCGCCGCCATCCCGACCTGCGCCTGCACCTGTCGGTGCAGGGCTCGGCCACCAATTACGAAGCGATCAACTTCTGCCGCGAGGCCTTCAACATCCAGCGCGCCGTGCTGCCGCGCGTGCTGACACTGGATCAGGTACGGCAGGTGATCGAGCACACCGAGGTCGAGATCGAGGTGTTCGGCTTCGGCAGCCTGTGCGTGATGGTGGAAGGACGCTGCCTCTTGTCGAGCTACGCCACCGGCGAATCCCCCAACACCCACGGCGTGTGCTCGCCGGCCAAGTTCGTCAAATGGGAGCAGAAGCCGACCGGCATGGAAGCCCGGCTCAACGGCATCCTGATCGACCGCTACGCCGCCGACGAACCCGCCGGCTACCCGACCCTGTGCAAGGGCCGCTTCGACGTCAACGATGACACTTACTACGCGCTGGAAGAGCCGACCAGCCTCAATCTGGTCGAGATGCTGCCGCAACTGATGGACATCGGGGTGGCCGCACTGAAGGTCGAAGGCCGCCAGCGCAGCCCGGCCTACGTCACCCAGGTCACCAAGGTGCTGCGCGCCGCCATCGACGCGGCCTGGCAGGACGACAAGCGCTTCATGGTCAAGCCGGTCTGGAACACCGAACTGGCCAAGGTCTCGGAAGGCCAGCAGCAGACGCTCGGCGCCTACAACCGGCCGTGGAAATAAGCCGCCGACCTTAGATACCTTAGATACCGAGCCCCGCCATTCGCTGCATTGCCACCGCCGCCCGGCCATGTGCCACCCACGACCGGCGGCGGAGCGACACGCAGCAGACGTTGCGCCGCCTTTTATTGGCGGAGCCTGACCCGCACGACAGGCCTCCGCCGCCATCCCCTACTGGATGCAGACAGACACGATGAAACTCTCCCTCGGTCCAATTCTGTTCTTCTGGCCGCGCGATACGGTCATGAACTTTTACGCCGATGTCGCCGCCAGCACCGCTGACATCGTTTACCTCGGCGAAGTGGTGTGCTCGCGCCGCCAGCAACTGCGCACCGACGACTGGCTCGGTCTGGCGCGCGATCTGCGCGACGCAGGCAAGGAAGTGGTGCTGTGCTCGCAGGCACTGCTCGAAAGCGAGTCGGACCTCAAGCGGCTGCGCAAGCTGATCGGCGGCGGCGAGTTCGCCATCGAAGCCAACGATCTGGGCGCGCTCAGGCTGGCGCGCGAAACCGGTTGCCGCATCGTCGCCGGCCACCACCTCAATATCTACAACGAAGACACTCTCGCGTTCATGGCCAGCCAGGGCGTGACGCGCTGGGTGCCGCCGGTGGAGATGCCGCGCGAAAAGATCGCCGCGGTAGCCGCCGCCCGGCCGGCAGGGCTGGAAGTGGAGATTTTCGCCTGGGGCAAACTGCCGCTGGCGCTGTCGGCCCGCTGCTTCACCGCCCGCCACCACAATCTGAACAAGGACGACTGCCAGTTCCGCTGCCTCGACGATGCCGACGGCCTAACGCTGGATACCCGCGAGGGGCAGGATTTCCTCACGCTCAACGGCATCCAGACGATGTCCGGCGGCGTGATGAGTCTGGCCGGCGAGCTGGCCGGCGTCGCTGCGGCAGGAATCGACATCGTGCGGGTCAGCCCGCAGTCACGGCACACGTTCGACGTGCTGGACGCCTTCCGCCACCGGCTGGACAGTCAAGCCGACGAGCGCGATCTGGCCGCGCTTGCACCCGCCCCACTCGTCAACGGTTACTGGCATGGCACCGCCGGCATCGTGCAGCAAGGAGTCTGAATCATGCACATTCCCGATTTCACCGTGCCGGCCTTCGCCGGGAAGCTCGCACGCCGCTTGCCCAAGCGTCCGCCTTCGATGGCGCTGGCCGCCGCGCTCAATCTCGCACGCCAGCGCGGCGTGCTGCCGGACGATGTGGAGTTGCTGGCCGACCGCACCTTCGTGGTGGAAGCGCTGGATGCCGGCATCACGACCGCCTTCACCTTCGACGGCCAGCGTTTCAGCGCCATCGACCCGCCCGCCACTCCGGACCTCTACTTCGCCGCCAACGCCGCCGATTTCGCCCGGCTGGCCCTGCGCGAGGAGGATCCGGACACGCTGTTCTTCAACCGCAAGCTCGTCATCGAGGGTGACACCGAGCTGGGCCTGATCGTCAAAAACCTGCTCGACAGCATCGACTGGAGCGACACGCCGATCGCGCGGTTCGTGCCGGTTTGACACGGCCTGTTTATTGAAAAATCCCGCGCAGACCCGCCACTGGAGCGGGTTTTGCAGGGTCTATGGTCCATACCATCCCGGCAATGCGGTTTTTTTTGATTTGGCGCAGAAAAATCATTCGACACAAATTGGGGAAATGTATACAGTGCCGCCTGCAAGTCGTTTCAAGCAGTACATCTTTGCGGTATCACGGTTTCCCGCCCTAGGCGGTAAATGTTTCCCAGCTATGTTCCTTGATCGTTTGCGCTGATTCCGGGCTCTGCCCGTTTATTGTCAATTTCAAGTTAGGAATGTAGTCATGTCGACTCAAACCGGTACCGTCAAATGGTTCAACGATGCCAAGGGCTTCGGCTTCATCACCCCGGACAACGGCGGTGACGACCTGTTCGCCCACTTCTCCGAAATTCAAGCCAACGGCTTCAAGAGCCTGGCTGAAAACCAACGCGTGCAGTTCGAAGTGAAGAACGGCCCGAAGGGTCTGCAAGCCGCCGCTATCCGCGCCATCTAAGGCCCCGCCCGCCACCGGCGGGCCGCGCAAGAGATGAAAAACCCAGCTTTTCAGCTGGCTTTTTCATCTCTGGCGCGGC
>JASLDQ010000122.1 GCA_030151505.1 Chromobacteriaceae bacterium | reverse complement strand
GGTGCCGCGCATGTCTGCAATGCAGCGCAGCAACCACTCGAAGTCCTCGTCGCTTTCGGCCAGGTTCAGGTTGTCCGTATTGACCGCCAGCACGGGAGCCGCATCGTAGTGATGGAAAAAGTCGTTGTACACCGTTTCGAGCCGACGCAGATAGCCATCGGGGAAGTTGAATTCGTAGGCGTTTCCGCGCCCGGCAATGCGGCGTGCCGCGACTTCTGGCGAAGCCTGCAGCACAATCACCAGTTCGGGCAGCGGGTGTTCCGGCAGGAATTTTTGCTGGAGCGCACGGTAAAGCGACATTTCGTCGTCGTCAAGATTGAGCCGGGCGAACAGCGCATCCTTGTCGAACAGGTAATCGGCGACCACCGGGGTCGTCATTTCACCCGACATCAGCCGGCGGCACTGCTCGGCTCGCTCCAGCAGAAAACGGACCTGGGCGGTGAAGGCATAGTGCCGCATGTTCTGGTAGAAGCGCGGCAGAAAAGGATTGTTCTCCGGCGATTCGAGCAGGAGACTGGCCTGCCAGCGCTCGGCCAGCCGCTTGGCCAGCGTGGTTTTGCCGGCGCCGATCAGACCTTCGATGGCGACGTAGCGCAGTTGCGTCATGAGCTTCCTTCAGCTAATCGGTACGGAAACGGGATCAGTCGAGGCGGACGATGCCCGCGCGCCCGGCCTGCGGCAGGGCGGCCAGCAGGACATCGACCCGGCCCAGGCCGGGGATGACCAGTTCGGGGGCTATATCGGCCAGCGGCCCGAGCACGAAGGCGCGTTCGCCCAGCCGGGGATGCGGCAGCACCAGATCGTCGTCGGCGAGTTGTTGATCGCCATAGACCAGCAAGTCCAGATCAAGCGTGCGCGGCGCATTGCGGAAACTACGCTCGCGCCCGCAGTCCTGTTCGATCGACAGCAAGGCCCGCAAGAGTTCGTGCGGCGACAGCGCCGTCTCGATCAGGGCGGCGGCATTGATGAAATCGGGCTGGTCGGCATAACCGACCGGAGCGGTGCGATAGCGCGGCGACGTGGCCACCAGCCGCGACTGCGGCAAGGCCGCCAGCCGCTCGAACGCGGCCAGCACCGTCGCCGGTGCATCGCCCAGGTTGGCCCCCAGCGCAATGGCGGCGCGAATCATGCCTCGCCGCCCGGCGCCGCGCCCTCTCCCGCCGGCTTCTTGCGGCGGCGGCGCTTTTTCTTGTTGGCCGGCGCGCTGCCCGGCTGCTCGCGCACCAACATCGACTGGCGCGTCGCTTCATCGGCGTACTGGAATTTTTCCCACCAGTCGGCCAGCTCCTTCGGCACTTCGCCGACTGCGGCGCGCAGGCACAGGAAATCGTAGCCGGCGCGGAAGCGCGGCTGCTCCAGCAGACGGTAGGGGCGCGAGCCGTTGCGAATTTCGTAGCGCGGCTGCAAGGCCCAGATCTCGCGCATGGTGGTCAGGAAGCGGCGCGGGATTGCCATTTTGTCGACCAGCTTGGACTCGACCACGTCCATCGCGTCGAACAGCGCCGGCAGGGTCTTCTCGCCGGTATCCAGCCGCTTCTGCCATTCGGCCCGCACTTCACACCACGTCAGCGTGGCAAGCAGGAAGCCGTCGGAAATACCCTTGTTGTCCCGCAGGCGGCGGTCGGTCTGGTCCAGCGCCAGCTTGACGAAGTCCTCGGCGCCGGGTTGCTCCAGGATCGCATCCAAGAGGGGAAACACCCCCTTGTGCAGCCCTTCGGCACGCAGGCGGATGAGACAGGCCCAGCTCTGGCCGGAGTGCAGCATCTTCATCGTTTCGTCGAAGAGGCGCGCCGGCGCCACGTCGCGCAAGAGCTGCGCCAGATGGGCGATCGGCTTACGGGTGCCTTCCTCGATGGAGAAGCCGAGCTTGGCCGCCAGCCGCACCGCGCGCAGCATCCGCACCGGGTCTTCCTTGTAGCGCTCGATCGGCTGGCCGATCATCACCAGCCGCTTGGCCGCCACGTCGCGCACGCCGTGGTGGTAGTCGTGCACCGTTTCGTCGGCCGGGTTGTAGAACATGGCGTTGACGGTGAAGTCGCGGCGCTTGGCGTCGTCGGCCATGCTGCCGTAGACGTTGTCGGACACGATGCGGCCGGTATCGGTCGTTTCGACGTCGCGGCCGTCGCCACGGAAGGTGGTGACCTCGATCACCTCGTCCCGTCCGAACACGACATGCACGATGCGGAAGCGCCGGCCGATGATGCGCGAGCGGCGGAACAGCTTGTGCACCTCTTCCGGCGTGGCATTGGTCGCGACGTCGAAGTCCTTGGGTTCCTGGCCCACCATCAGGTCGCGCACCGCGCCCCCGACGACATAGGCCTCGAAGCCGGCCTCCTGCAGCCGCGACGTCACCTTGACGGCGGACGGACTGATGTGGTCGCGGTTGATGCCGTGCTGGGCGAACGGGATGATTTTGGGACGGTTGGCACCACGCTTGTTGCCGGACAGGCTCAAGACGCGGCTGATCAGCTTACGAATCATTTAGGGGAGAATTCGGGGAGGGTTTCCTGAAATAGCCGAGGATTATAGCGCCATATCCCGGCTTTGCGCCGCCAGACCCGCGGAACCGACCGCCACCGGCAAGGTAAAGCGGAAGATACAGCCATTTGGCCGGTTGGGTTCGAAGCTGAATTCGCCCCGGTGATACTCGATGATGGAGCGACAGATGTTCAGGCCGATTCCCATGCCCTCGGCCTTGGTCGAGAAGAAGGCGGTAAACAGCTGCTCGACCTGTTCCGGCGGAATGCCGGGGCCGTTGTCCGCCACTTCGACCGTCACCGTCGCGCCGTCGTGGCACGCCCGGATCGTCAGGCGCGGATCGCGCACCGCGCCGTCGCGCATCGCCTCCACCGCGTTGTTGATCAGGTTGAGCAGCACCTGCTCGATCAGCACCCGGTCCATCTCCACCACCGGACACGGCACCAGATCGGTCACCAGCACCACCTTGTGCTGGCTGATCAGCGGCCCGGCCAGCGTCAGCACGGTTTCGATCACGCTGTTGGGATTGTCCCGCGCCAGCTTGGGCGCATGCTTTTTCACGAAGGCGCGGATGCCGTGGATGATCTGGCCGGCGCGACGAGCCTGCAGGGTGATCTTTTCCAGCGGTCCCCGCAGGGTGTCCAGTTCGAGCGAGGGCTGATCCAGCTTCTTCAGCAGGCCGGCCGAGTAGGTTGCGATCGCGGTCAGCGGCTGGTTCAATTCGTGCGCCAGGCTGGAGGCCATCTCCCCCATCGTCACCAGCCGCGCAGTCGCCTGCAGCTTCTCGTTGTGCAGGCGCTCGCGTTCGGCCAGCTGGCGGGTTTCGGTCACATCGGCGTAGATGCCCAGCCAGGCCGGTTCGCCGTCCACCCATTCGATCTTGCGGCGATGCAGCTGATACCAGCGACTCGAACCATGAAACTGCAGGTCGGCGTCGATCACCTCGGCCATCTCATCGATGCCGGGCGGCAGGGGCAGGACCACGCACATCGAAGCGTCACCATCCTGACGCAGCATATTTTCCTCGAACGCGCGGTTGGAAAACAGCAACTGGCGGTCGGTACAGCGGCTGACGCATACCGGGGCGTCGAGGCCGTTGAGCACGGTGCGCAGGCGCAATTGCGCCGCGGCGATCGCCTCGCGCTTCTTCTTCAGCTCG
>JASLDQ010000113.1 GCA_030151505.1 Chromobacteriaceae bacterium | reverse complement strand
CGGGGTGGTACTGACGGTGCTGGGTGCCGCCGGCTTGATCGGCACAGTGGTGCTGCCGACGCCGGTGCTGACCAGCTTCCGGGACATCACCAGCTCCGTCCTGGTCGGCAGCGCGCTCTATTACGCCGCCTGCATCGGCCTAGCCATCTACCGACGTCTGCCCGGGGCCGGGCTGCTGGGCGTCGGGCTGCTGTTTGCCCTGGTGGCCGCCGTCCACGATGCCCTGATGTACGCCCATTTTTTCAAGGGCACGGACATAGCGCCGGTGGGCATTCTCGTCTTCATGTTCGCCCACTTCGTCGAGCTGGGCCGCCGGGTCGGACAGTCGCTGGAGGACGTGCGGCGGCTGTCGGACGAGCTGTCCCTCGTCAACGCGGGACTGGAACGGCAGGTGGACCAGCGCACCCGGGAAATCCGGGCGGCGCTGGACGAGCTGACCGCGGCCAAGGACCGGGCCGAGGCCGAAACCCGCGTCAAAAACCTGTTTCTGGCCAATATCAGCCATGAAGTCCGCACCCCGGTCAACCTGATCCTCGGCATGGCCCGCTTGTTGCAAAATTCGGTACAGGAGGGCGATTCCCGCCGTTATCTGGAGCTGATGGACCGTTCGGGCAAGAACCTGGTCAGCTTGCTGGACGACATCCTCGACCTGTCGCGGCTGGAGTCGGGCAAGGCGACGCTGCTGCTCCAGCCGGCCGAGCTGGACCGCTTCTTCGGAGAGCTGGCCGACATGGCGAGGTTTCTGTGCGAGGAAAAAGGGCTGCGCTTCGTCAGCCGCTTTGACGGGCTGGATGCGCCGGTGCTGCTTGACCTGCTCAAGATGCGTCAGGTGCTGGTGAATCTGCTCGGCAATGCGGTCAAGTTCACCGATCACGGCGAGGTGGTGCTGGAGGCGAAGGGGGAGCGGACGCCGGCGGGGCTGCGTCTGCGCTGCGTGGTGAGCGACACCGGCCCCGGCATTTCTCCCGAAGCACGCGAGCATGTGTTCGACGTGTTCGGACGGGATGCCCGCACGACCCACATCAAGGGGAGCGGGCTGGGACTGGCCATCGTCCGGCGTCTGGTCGAGTTGATGGCGGGCGGGATCGAGCTGGAAAACCGGCCGGAAGGCGGCACGCGCTTTCGGCTGGACTTCATGCTGGCAAACAGCGAATGCCCGGCGGTGGAGGCGTCCAAGCGGGGGCCGGCCCTGCCGTCCCCGGGCAGGCTGCACATTTTGCTGGCCGAGGACACGCCAGAAAACACCCTGCTGATTCAGGAATATCTGAAGCCGGCCGGCCATGCGCTGCGGCTGGCCGCTTCCGGCCGGGAAGCCCTGGCGTGGCTGGAGCGGGAGCCGTTCGACCTGATCCTGCTGGACATGCGGCTGGGCGATATCGACGGCGAGGAGGTGGCGCGGGCCATTCGCCATCATGCGCGGCCGGCGGTCGCCCATATGCCTATCATTGCCATCACGGCCAATGTGTCGGCGGCGGATCGTCAACGCTATGACGACGCCGGCGTGGACGAGGTCCTGCCCAAACCGCTCGACCTGGACGAACTGCTCGACGCGCTGGCGCGGCACGCGCCGAGCGGCGGCACCGGCGTGGCGGGGGCGACGGACGAGCCGGCCGCACCCCCGGCCGCTGCCGCCCGGCGCGCCTTCGATGAGGCCTGCCGGGCGTGTCTGGCCACGCTCGACCGGTTCGACGCGCCGTCGACCGGGCGCGAGCGGACCGACGCCGTGCTGAGAGTCACGCACCGCCTGCGCGGCGGCGCGGCCAGTTTCGGGCAGGCGCATCTGGCGCAACTGGCCGAAACGCTGGAATATGCGCTCACTTCCGGCCGAAAGCCGGAGGAGCCACGGCGCGCGCTGCAAGATGCGCTCCGCGCTTATCTCGACCTGATCAACCCTTAGCCAACTGCCGGATTCATACGCCGCGATGCAATTTCCCACCGTTCTTGTCGTTGACGACGCCCCGGAACAGCGCCTGCTGATTGCCGACTATCTCGGCGCCCACCAGATGCATGTCCGCCAAGCCGCCACGGTCGCCGAGATGGAGCAGGCCCTGTCCGAGCGCTTGCCGGACATCGTCCTGCTGGATGTGAACCTGCCGGACGGCAACGGCTTTGACGCGGCGCGGCGGTTGAAGCTCGGCGAGCGGACCGGCCTGATTTTCGTCACGATCCGGGACGAGCGGGAAGACCGGATTCAGGGGCTGGAGCAGGGCGGCGACGATTACGTGACCAAGCCGCTCGATCTGGAGGAGCTGGCGGCGCGCATCCGCAGCGTGTTGCGCCGCCGCAAGCCAAACAACCAGTCATTGCATTTTCAGGGCTGGAGTCTCGACCCGGTGCGGCGCGAGTTTTTTTGCCCCCGGGGGATGCTGCTGCCGCTGACGGCGGGGGAATGCAACATCCTGCTGGCGCTGGCCGCCCGGCCGGGCGAATACCTTGGCCGGGATTTCCTGCTGGACGTCATCAGCAACCGCGATCCCAGCCAGATCAATCCCCATACGGTGGACAGCATGATCGCCCGGCTGCGGGCCAAGATGCGGGCGCGCAGCCCCGATGCCGGCGAGTTGATCCAGACCCGCCGCGGGCAGGGCTATTGTCTGGTGCAGGTGCAGGCCACCGGCGTCTAGCCGGAAGCATCGGCAACGGCGGACAGGCCGGGGAGGACGCAGTGGCGGGTTGCGGCTGGTAAAACCCGGCGTCGCGGCCTGGCAGCCCCGGCGGGGCAGGGGCGCAACGCAACGGCAGCGAGGGAACTTACTGTGCCAGCAGCGGCAGCAGTTCCAGCGCTTTTTCCGGCGGACGGGCCACGACGGCGTGGCCGCCGGCGATGGCGATCGGGCGTTCGATCAGGCGGGGATGCTGGATCATGATCTGGATCAGGTGGTGGCGTTCCAGCGTGACGTCGTCGAGATAAAGCTCGGCATATTCAGGCTCGCCCCGGCGCATCAGCTCGCGCGGCTCCAGTCCCAGCGTTTTCAGCAACGCATCCAGTTCGGCCTCGCCCGGCGGTGTTTTCAGATATTCGACGATCGTCACCTCACACCCGGCTTCCTGCAGCAGGCGCAGTGCCTCGCGGGATTTGGAACAGCGGGGATTGTGGTAGAGCGTGACACAAGGCATGGCGGACGGTCGGAAAGTGGATGACCGATTGATTGTCACCCGCGTCCGCGCCCGAGGCAAATGCAATTGTCACATTCCGCCGGGGGCCGGCAGTGCTTGCGGCAGGATCAGCCGCACCTCCAGTCCGCCTCCGGGGGCATTGTCGAGTTGCAGCTCGCCGCCGTGGCGACGGGCGAACTGGGCGACGATCGCCAGACCCAGTCCGCAATGGCCGCGCCCTCCGCGCGAAGGGTCGAGCCGCACGAATGGTTGCAGCGCCGCGTCGCGCCGGTCCGGTGGAATGCCGCCGCCGTGGTCGCGTACCGTCAGCGTCACCCGGCCGGCGCCGGCGCGCCCGGTCAGCTCTACCGGTGGCGCGCCAT
>JASLDQ010000097.1 GCA_030151505.1 Chromobacteriaceae bacterium | reverse complement strand
CCCGAGACGGCTGACAAAGGCCGGGTCGCGCGGATGAATCAGCATTGCCGTCCCCGCGCGGGCGGAGCGGATTCTGCCTTGGCCGGGATGGAGGGCAAATCCGGGGGCGTGCCGCGATACAGCTCGTCCAGCCGCGCCGGGTCCACCTTGGCCGCCGGCAGGTCGAACAGAATGCGGCCGTCGCGCAGGCCCACCACGCGGTCGAAGTGTCCCAGCGCCAGTTCGACCGTGTGCAGGCTCATCACCAGCGTGGCCCGGCGGGCGCGGCAATCGTCGGTGAGCAGCGACACGGTCTTTTTCGCCAGCACCGGGTCGAGCGCCGACACCGGTTCGTCGGCCAGCACCAGGCCGGCCTCCTGGTACAGCGTGCGGGCCACGCCGACCCGCTGCAGCTGGCCGCCGGACAGTTCGCCGCAGCGGGCGAACAGCTTGTCGGCCAGTTCGACCCGTGCCAGCGCGGCTTCCACGCCGGCCAGATCCAGCGGCCAGACCAGATTGGCCAGTCCCTTGAACGTGCCCCAGCGGCCGAGCCGGCCAGCGGCGACCGCATCGGCCACCTTCAGCGCCGGCGGCAGCGGCGCGGCCTGGTAGACCATGCCGATATCGCTGCGCAACTGGCGCAGGGCGGCGCGGCCCAGTTGCCAGGGCTGGCGCTCCAGCAGGGTCAGCCGGCCCGACGAGGGCTTGAGCGTGGTGTTGAGCAGGGAGAGCAGGCTGGACTTGCCGGCGCCGGACGAGCCGATCAGCGCAAGCTGCTCCCCCTGGTCGAGGTGCAGGTCAACGGCGTCGAGCGCCAGTTGCCGGGCGTAGCGGAGGGAAATGTCGGACAGGGTCAGCATGGGGTGTATGAAAGTCGGCCTGCGGGACTGGGCCGGTGCCGCCCGGCAGGAAGGCGCGGGGCACCACGGTTGGTGGAAACGGCAAATGCAAAGGCGGGAGCGATGGCGTTTCACCCTCGCTCCCGCCTGGTGGCGGCCGGCTTGTTACTTGATCTGCAAGGGAATGTACAGGGTGCTGTCCATCCTGCGAACCAGCAGGGCGACATTGTTGCCGGCATCCTTCAGGCGCAGCTCGAAGGATTTGATGTCGGTGACGGCGCTCTGGTTGACGCCGATGATCACGTCGCCGTGCATCAGGCCGGACTTGGCCGCGATGCCGCTCACGTTGTCGACCAGCAGGCCGCCGCCGATGCCGAGCTGGGCTTTCTGTTCGCGGGTCAGTTCCGACACGGTCAGTCCCAGCTTGCCGAAACTGGACTTGGGCTGCGGTTCAGCCTTCTTCTGTTCGGGCGCGGGCGCGGCTTCGTTTTTCATTTCGGCCAGCGTCACGTCGACGTTGACCTGCGCGCCCTTGCGCCAGACGCCCAGCTTGACCACGGTGCCGGGCTTCTTGGCGCCGACCATCAGCGGCAGATCCTTGGAGCTGCCGACTGGCTGGCCGTCCAGCGTCAGCACGATGTCGCCGACCTGCAGGCCTGCCTTGGCCGCCGCGCTGCCGGGTTCGACCCGGACCACCAGCGCGCCGTCGGTGCTGTCGCGGCCGAAGGAGCGGGCGAGTTCCTGGCTCAGTTCCTGAATGTGGACGCCAAGCTGGCCGCGGCTGACGCGGCCGGTGGTCTTGAGCTGGTTGGCGACGCCGATGGCGATGTCGATCGGGATCGAGAACGAAATCCCCATGAAACCGCCCGAGCGGCTGTAGATCTGCGAGTTGATGCCGACCACCTCGCCGCGCAGGTTGAACAGCGGTCCGCCGGAATTGCCGGGGTTGATCGCCACGTCGGTCTGGATGAAGGGCACGTAGTTGTCGTCCGGCAGGCTGCGGCCCTTGGCCGACACGATGCCGGCGGTGACCGAGTTGTCGAAGCCGAACGGCGCGCCGATGGCGGCCACCCATTCGCCCACCTTGAGGGTGGCCGGATTGCCGATCTTGACCGTCGGCAGGTCGGTGGCGTCGAGCTTGAGGATGGCGACGTCGGTGCGCTTGTCCAGCCCCACCAGCCGCGCCTTGAACTCGCGCTTGTCGGTCAGCTTGACCTGGATCTGGCTCGACCCCTGCACCACGTGGGCGTTGGTCATCACGTAGCCGTCCGGGCTGATGATGAAGCCGGAGCCGTACGACACCGCATCGCTTTCGCGCGGCTGCTGGTTCTGGCCGCCGGGCGGCATGAAGCGGCGGAAGAAGTCGAACAGCGGATCGTCTTCCGGAATGGGGAAGGGGAAGGGCGAGGCGTTGCCGTCGTCCACCTCGACCCGGTTGGCGGTGATGTTGACCACGGCCGGGCCTTCGCGTTCGACCAGTACGGTGAAATCGGCCAGCAGCATGCCCGGGCGGTCGCCGGGGGCGGGCTGGACGATGGGCGTTTGAGCCTTGTTGCCGGTAATGTTCTGATAGAGTTCGCGGGCCTTGTCGCAACCGCTGAGGCCAAGAGTGGCGGTAAGGGCGAGAGCGATGGCGGCCTTTGGCATGGCATGGAACGACACGGGATCAATCCTTTCTTGTTCTGGCTGGGTATCTACCCTGAGAACCGCTGACACAACCCTGCTGCTGCAGGCGTCTTGCCGGATTCCGGCAGCGGCTCCAAACGGCAACTCTGCTATCTGCAATGGTAGCAGCCTGGCGGCAAGCCATGCAGGGTGCAAACGGCCTGCCGGCAGGGTGACATGGCGATTTTTCTTGTTGTTCGGCTGCCCGGGGCATGTTCTGGACTCCGGCTGCCCGGCAGTAGTTCCCGGCGCCGGATCGCGCCAGCGGCCGGCGTCAGACCGCCTTGCCGGGAAACTCGCACAGGTCGTTGATCAGGCAGCGTTCGCACTCCGGCTTGCGCGCCTTGCAGATGTAGCGGCCGTGCAGGATCAGCCAGTGGTGGATGTGCAACTTGAACTCGGCCGGCACCACCTTTTCCAGCTTGTCCTCGACCTCGCGCACCGTCTTGCCCGGCGCGATGCCGGTGCGGTTGGAGACGCGGAACAGGTGAGTGTCGACCGCAATGGTCGGGTGGCCGAAGGCGATGTTCAGCACCACGTTGGCGGTCTTGCGTCCAACCCCCGGCAGTTTTTCCAGCGCCTCGCGGCTCTCCGGCACCGCGCCGCCATGCTGCTCCAGCAGGATGCGACAGGTCTGCATCAGGTGGCGTGCCTTGCTGCGGAACAGGCCGATGGTCTGGATGTAGCCGATCAGTCCGTCCTCGCCCAGCGCTAGGATCGCCGCCGGGGTGTTGGCGACCGGGAACAGCTTGCAGGTGGCCTTGTTCACCCCGATGTCGGTGGCCTGGGCCGACAGCAGCACCGCCACCAGGAGTTCGAACGGGGTGGAATATTCCAGTTCCGGTTTGGGGTCTGGGTTGGCGGCGCGCAGGCGCTCGAAGATCTGGCGGCGTTTGGCTGTATTCATCAATCGGTTCGGTTGCGGTAAAGATGGGCCGGAAAGCCGGTGCTTCCGGAGGGGGCGATTCAGGCCTGTTGCGGCTGCAGGACGGGCCGGTGCGCGGCGCGGCGGGCGCGTTCGTCCAGCCAGTTCTTGCCGGCGATCAACAACGCCAGACCGATGAAGGCTCCCGGCGGCAGCAAGGCCAGCAGGAACTGGTAGTCGGGCGGGGCGAGGTGAAGCACCAGCGGCCGGGCGGCGTCACCGAACACCAGCTCAATGCCGGACAGCAGCGTGCCGCGGCCGATCAACTCGCGCATCGCCCCCAGAAGGCCCAGCACCATGGTCAGACCCAGCCCCATCATCAACCCGTCCCATGCCGACTGCCGCACCGGGTTTTTCGAGGCGAAGGCCTCGGCCCGTGCCAGCACGATGCAGTTGGTGGTGATCAGCGGAATGAAAATCCCCAGCACGCTGTAAAGCCCGTGGACGTAGGCGTTCATCAGCAGGTCCACCATGGTGACCAGTGCCGCGATGATGGTGATGAAAATCGGGTTGCGGATT
>JASLDQ010000083.1 GCA_030151505.1 Chromobacteriaceae bacterium | reverse complement strand
GTTTGCTGCAGTCTGTCCGCTGGCGGCATTGGGAGCGCGCGCGTGCGGCTTGGCATCGGGTGGGGGGCGGCGGGGAAGCCTATCCGTTGTCAGAGCCTGTGCCGAATCTGTCGCGAGCGGCCCTCAGAGGAGTGAAGAGTGGCACAGAAACCGGAGTGGACATGGCATCCATGAGGATTTCGAGCCGCGCATGCGCCCCGGTCAGGGCTGCGCTGGTTCTTCGTGCCTTGCGGACCACCCGCCGCATGCGGGAGGACGGCTGAACGTGCATGAAGGCCGCGTGGCGGCTTCGTTTCCATCCACGCCCGTTTTTCTGTCGGGGGGATGATCGGCAGAGCGCCGCCGTGGGGCGTCAGTCGACGCGAACCTGAGCGCGGCCCAGTCCTGCGAACTCGACCTCGACCGCCGCCGGCAGTCCGACCGGATGCATGCCGGTCCACGCGCCCGTGGTCACGATGTCGCCCGCCCGGGCTCCGCCAACATGGTTTATCCACCACGGCAGGCAGTAGAACAGGTCGTCGAGCGGCTGGCGGCCCGGCTGTTCAAGCAGCATTGTTCCGTTGGCGCGGATGCGCACGACCGGTTCGGCAAAATCCGCCTCCCGCCAATGCGCAATCGCGTCGCCGAGCACCAGCCCGTTGTTGCTCAGATTGTCGGCCAGGCTCCACAGGGGGCCGGCGGCGGCCGGGTCGGCCAGACGCGAGTCGACCAGTTCGATGGCGACATGCACGGCGGCGATGGCGTCGAGGATGTCCGCGCGGGCATAAGGCGCGGCCCGTGCGGGGAGGGCGCGACCGAAGCGGACGGCGATTTCGGCCTCAATGCCGAAGCCGATGAAGGACCCGGCCGGCAGCGTGGCCGGCGTGGTGGCGATGAGGTGGGGGAAGACGGGGGCGGCGGTCGGTTCGGCCTCGCGGTCGGGCGCGCCGACTTTCCACGCAGTCGGCCTGTCGCTGCCGGCCAGGGCGCGCCAGACCTGCTGCTGGACGAGATAGGCCGTCCGGCGGTCGTCAGGCGCGGCGGCGGCGGAAACGGGTTGGGGGCGGTGCTGGCGGTAGGCGGCGACGAGGGTGTCGGCGGCCGGAAGGAGGGCATTCATGCTGTCAGGGAAGGGTGGACACCCGGCGGATGATGCACCGGTTTTTGCCGTGCCGTCTGGATTCGGGTGTCGGCCGGCGGCGGCCCTGTGTGACCATGGATCAGCACAGGGTCGCCGCCTGCGGCGGCTAACCCGTCAGGCGCCCTTGCGGATCCAGCCCATCGGCTTGCCCAGCGGCAGCACCACGCGGCCGAAGAAGCCGTTGAGGAACAGCGCGCCGGTGGTGTAGAAGCCGATCAGGGCGATCAGCAGCTCGCTGTAGGCAGCCAGCACCGAGAACAGCGGCGGGTTGACGCCCAGGATCGACAGCGCCAGCGAGGGCAGCAGGATGTTGATCAGCACCAGCATGGCGGCGAAGGCTTTGTTGACTTCGAATGCCGCCACCATGATGAACAGCGAGAAGGCGAAGTAGCCCAGGCAGGCGTAGGCCAGCTGGCGCGGATCGGCCTTGTCGCCCACGCTGCCGAACCAGCCGAGCGAGACGGCCCAGTGCATGGCGACCGCGACCCAGAACAGGCCGTAGGCCCCCAGCACGATGGACCCGAAGTAGTTGTTCTTCTTGAAGTCCACCGCGGCGGCCCACAGTTGCGCGACCGAGCCCAAGAAGATGGCCCAGGGCACCAGGAAGGCGCTGCCCGAGGTCCAGCCCAGTTTTTGCGAAGCGGCGACGAAGGTCACCATGGCGAGGCCGAACACGCCCAGCGCGGTCGGATCGGTCATCACCAGCTTGATTTCAGTCTGCGCCGGCGCGGAGGCGACGGCGGTTTGCGGCAGTGCTGCAGTCATGGGAGCTTTCCTCTATTTTCTCATATTGGATCGCCGGGGCGGATTGTCCCGGCGGCAGGCGACAAGTGTCGCGCTCCCTCGTGATGGTTTTGTGCGCCATGTTCCACGGCGGTCATTCACCCGTGTCATGGTCATTTTTGTGCGGCGCATTATGAGCAATGTCATATTGTCTGGCAATCCGCTTGTGCAATGCAAAACGGCACCGCCGGATAGCGGTGCCGTTTGTCGCGGATGATGCATCAGCCGGGTTCAGCCGCGTTCGTACCAGCCGTAGCTGCGCGTGCCCAGCGCGGCGAAGTCAATCTTCCGCAGCATCGGAATCACCATCAGCCATATCCGCACCGCCACCGGCAGATGGCCCTCGACCACCTTCATCCCGCCCAGCGCCTGGAACGGTACCGGGACGACGTGGCCGAGCGTGATGCCGACGGCCACCCACCCGGTGAGCTTGCGCTCGAACGCGCCCGTCGGGGGGGGGGGCGCCGTCTGGCAATGACTTCACATCATGCGGACATGAGGCTTCAGCGGGTCTGGCCGATGTGGAGCAGTTTGTGCTGCAGGCTCAGGCGGTCGAGCTTGTCGACCGGCAGGCTGGCGAAGAGCTGCAGGCGGTTGCGCAACACGCCGAGCACTTGATGGAAAGCCTGACGCTTGCATTCGTCGCTGCCTTCGGCCGTCGCCGGGTCGTCCACGCCCCAGTGGGCGGTGACCGGCTGGCCGGGCCAGACCGGGCAGGTTTCGCCGCGGGTGTTGTCGCAGACGGTGAAGATGAAGTCCATTTTGGGCGCGTCGGGGCCGGCGAATTCGTCCCAGCTCTTGGAGCGGGCGAAGCCGCCGTCGATGCCGAGCTTTTGCAGTGTTTCCAGCGCGAAGGGGTTGACCTCCCCGCTGGGCTGGCTGCCGGCGCTGTAGGCCCTGAAGCGGCCGTGGCCGAGGTGGTTCAACAGGCCTTCGGCCAGAATGCTGCGGGCGGAGTTGCCGGTGCACAGGAACAGGACGTTGTAGGGGCGGTCGCTCATGATGGGTCCGTCAGTCGGTAAGGGGTTGGGTATCGGAACAGCTCGTGCAGGATGCAAGCGGCGCGGGCGGGCAGGGCGTGCCGCCGCAGCAATTGGCGCTCAGGTAGTCGAGCACCGCGTGCATGCGGTCGAAATTGGCCGTGTAGAACACGAAACGGCCTTCCTGCCGGGCGACAGCCAGATCGGCGCCGGCCAGTTCCTTCAGGTGGAAGGACAGCGTCGCGTTCGGAATGCCCAGCGCTTCGCCGATCTTGCCGGCCGACATGCCGGTCGGTCCGGTTTCGACCAGCAGGCGGTAGATGGCGAGGCGGCTTTCCTGCGCGAGTGCGGCCAGCGCTCTGACGATGTATTTGCTTTCCATGTTTCCAATTTTATGGAAATGATTGGCGATTGGTAAAGTAGCGATTATGTGGCAGGGACAGGATGCGCCGGTGGCTGACGGCCGGGCACCGTCAACCAAACCCGGTGTGGCGATGCCAACGAGGGGACCGTCGTGGGCGGCGCGGGCGAAGCGGCGTGAGCGGAAGGGGGCTGGACCGGCAGAAATCCGGTGACTCTGGGCGTGGCCGGCACGGGCCGGGTTGAATGGATGCGGTGTTCCTGCCGTGCGGGGCGGCGGCGGGCACGGCCTCCCGCTGCCGGCGCGGGCCGGCGGGCGAGAGGCGGACCTGGCGTCAGGCCGCGGCGACGGCTTCCGCGGTCAGCGTGCCGAGCTGGCCGTCGCGCACCGCCAGCAGGCGGTCGATGTTCGGGTGCTTGCCGGGGAAGGCCAGCGCGTCGGCGGTGTGTTCGGCGTACAGCGCCAGCCCGCGTTCGGCGGCGGCCGGGGTGATGCTGCCGAATTCGGCGGCCAGATGGGCGTAGACCGCCAGCGAGCCGGCCTGGCCCGGCTTGTTTTCCAGCCGGGCCACTTCCTGTCCGTCGTCGCGCAGGATCAGGGCGGCCAGATGCGCGACCGGCGGCAGGGTGGCGAGGATGTCCTTGAAGGCGGGCGTGGTCATGCGTGTCTCCGTGCGAGTCAGGGAAAAGCGGCGATGTTCGCCGCTGGCCGGCGACGGGTCAAATCGCCGGCGGCTCGCGTACAATGCCGCGCCCGCGTCACCCACCGCCGAAAGTCCCGCATGTACCGCCTGATCGACCGCCAGTCCCAGTTCGTCCTGATCGACAAGCTGCCCGGCGTGCATTTTCACCGTGACACCGCCGCCATCGGCGACGGCCTGCTCGACCGCCTGCGCGCCGATCTGGGCGTGGACAAGCTGTACCCGGTGCACCGGCTCGACGCGATGACTTCCGGCCTCCTGCTGTTTGCCACCACACCGGCGGCGGCGGCGGAACTGGCGGCGGGGTTCCGTGAACACACCGTCGACAAGTTCTATCTGGCGGTGTCCGACCGCAAGCCGTCCAAAAAGCAGGGCCGGATCAGCGGCGACATGGAGCGCGGCCGGCGCGGCGGCTGGAAACTGTTGCCGACCCACGCCAATCCGGCCGTCACCCAGTTCTTCTCGGCGTCGCTTGGACCGGGCCTGCGCCTGTTCCTGCTGCGGCCGCGCACCGGTCGTACCCACCAGTTGCGGGTCGCGCTCAAGAGCCTCGGCGCGCCGATCGTGGGCGATCCGCTCTACCATCCGGCCGATGCGGCCGCCCACGCGCCGGCCGACCGCGGCTATCTCCATGCGTGGGCACTGCGCTTTACGCTGGGCGGCCGCGAGTGGGCTTACATCTGCCCGCCGCAGGATGGCGCGCTGTTTGCCGGCCCGGCATTCGATGCCGCCGTGGCGGCGTGGCCGTCGCCGTGGAATCTGGCCTGGCCGAAAGGCTGACCTCCCGTCGTGCCGGCCGGGGCGAGTTCCTTGTTTTTGCCGGATTTTTGGCGTCCTTGAGCGTTTGCGGCTACACTAGCGCCCGCGCTGTCGGTCGATCGTGTCGAATTCGATGGCAGCGCCCGAATTTCAACAGGACGGGTTGCCCCAGGCAGCCCTTTTTGTTTTTCTTGCGGTGCCGCTTTCATCGTTCGCTCAGGAGCCTCCATGTCCACCCAGCCCTCCATCGTCGTGTCCAGCCTCGATCTGGACCGCCTCGCCCTGCTGCTCGACAACGTCGACCGCAAGCAGTACCCGGCCGCCAGCCAGCTCGAGCGTGAACTGGACCGGGCCGATGTGCTGGAACCGGCCGAGATGCCGGCGGACGTGATCACCATGAACTCGCGTGCCCGCTTCGTCGACGAAACCAGCGGGCAGGAACACGAGATGACCCTGGTCTACCCGAAGGACGCCGACGGCAGCGCCGACAAGGTGTCGATCCTGGCGCCGGTCGGTAGCGCGCTTCTGGGGTTGTCGGTCGGCCAGACCATCGACTGGCCGACGCCCGGCGGCGGCCACACCCGCATCCGCGTGCTGGCGATCTGTTTCCAGCCGGAAGCGGCGGGCGAGATGCATCGCTGATACCGGTTACACGCACTACACTGTCCCGATGGCGACGATAACCGACCTCAAATACATCAAGACCGTGGTCGAAACGGCTTTGCTGGTGGCCAGCGAGCCCTTGTCGGTGCACGACCTCAAGCGTCTGTTCAGCGAATCCCTGCAGTCCGGGCTACTGTACGAAATACTGGAGGATATCCAGCAGGAATGGCAGGGCCGCGGCGTCGAGCTGGTCAAACTGGCGTCGGGCTGGCGCTTTCGTGCCCGCGCCGAGTTCAAGCCCTATCTCGAACGTCTCAGCCCGGAAAAGCCGCCGCGCTATTCCCGCGCGGTGATGGAAACCATCGCCATCATCGCCTACCGCCAGCCGGTGACCCGCGGGGACATCGAGTCCGTCCGCGGCGTGGCGGTATCCAGCCACGTGATGCAGTCGCTGACCGAACGCGGCTGGATCGAAGTCATCGGCCACAAGGACGTCCCCGGACGCCCCGGCCTGTACGCAACCACGCGCAAATTCCTCGACGACCTCGGCATGAAGTCGCTCAGGGATCTGCCCCCGCTCGCCGACCTAGGCACCTTGGTCGTGCCGGACGCCGCCGCTCAGTCCCCCGTCGTTGATGACGCGGACGAGGCAACCCAGAAAGAGTCAGAAGATGTCGAAACCGAAACCGAGTAATTTCAATACCCCGCGCCAGCCGGTCCACCGTACCCGCCGCGACCAGCCCCAGGCTCCGCGCGGCGAAGGCCAGCGCGACGACCGTCGCCCGTACGGCGGCCGCGACGAGCGCGCGCCATACGGCCAGCGTCCGCAGGGCGACCGCCCGCAATTCAACCGCGACCGCAACGCCGGC